>CABSAB010000188.1 GCA_902475515.1 uncultured Eubacteriales bacterium
GGTCCAAATATGTGCCCTACGACACCGGACAGCTGAAAAACACGGCCGTGATCGCCCCGGACGGACGCACCATCACCTATCCCCAGCACTATGCCCAGGCCCAATACCGCCGCGGCTACCGCCACAGCGATCCCAACCGGGGGCCTTACTGGGAGCGGCGGATGCTCCTGAATGAAAAAACGCAGCTGCTGCGGGAATTTTCCCAGCAGCTAAAGGAGGGACGGCATTGACGCTCACATCGGCCATCTACACATGGCTTTCGGCTTTCCCGGGGCTTTCCGGCGGGATGATGCATCTGGACTTTCTTCCGCCGGAGGCACGGAGCTACAGCGTTTGCAGCGTGCCCACGGAGCCGGTGCTGCGGCAGTATGTGGACGGAAGCTCCCGGCGGCAGCTGCTGTTTACCGTGGTCTCCCGGGAGTTCTATGGACCGGACACCGCCCGGCAGGACCAGAGCCTCGCCTTCTTTGAGACGCTGGAGCGCTGGGTGGAGGCCCGGAACCTGCGGCGGGAGCTGCCGGAGCTGGGCGCGGGCAAGCGCTGCCTCTGTGTGGAAATCCTCAGCACCGCCTATCCCCTGACGGTCTCCCCCGATGGGATGGCGCAATATCAGGTACAGATGCAATTGACATATTTACAGGAGGGTTTTTTATGACGATCAAGGAATACATGGAAAAGGTCCGGGCGGCGGAGGCCACCGGAGAATACACCGGCCGGGATATGGTGCTGGGCCTGGACTGCACCGAGGACGGCACTGCCAAAGGTCCCGAAGAATACACCTACGTGGGCGTCCACGTGGAGGACTATGGCGCGGCGCTCGATGCTCAGAGCGAGGACAAGAGCTACGTTTATGAGGGGGACGCCACGCTGAAGACCTCCACCCAACGGACATTCTCCATCACCGGACAGGCGTATCTGTCTGACGCATTTATGGATTTTATTCGCAGCCACGATGTGAAATTCGGCACTGGGAGCGCCGTGCAGCGGGGCTACTGCTACTTCCACAGCGGTACCCGGGCAGGCGAGATGGGTACCATGACCATTCTGGTGAACAACGACGGCAATGGGGCGGCCTCCTCCCCGGCGGATATCGACGTGGAGCTGAAATCCTCCGGGCCGGTCTCCGCCTACACCTACACGGACGGACAGTAAGGAGTGCAAAGCATGGAACAGAGCTATTTTACCTATGTAGACCGGGAGCTGACGCTGCAGTTTTTCCGGGAGGACCCCATCACCGTAACCCTTACGGTGGGCGATGAGATGGACCGGAAGCTGGACAAGGCGCTGAAGGCCCTGAAGGCCGCCACAACCTTTGAGAAAAAGCGGGGGCTCCTCGCCTCCCTGATCGGCGCGGAGAACGCCTGCCTGCTGCTGGGCCGGGCGGACATCGCAGACTGCTTTACGGTGGAGCAGCTGCTTTTATACATCCACAAGGCCTATCTGGAGGGCAAGGGAAAAAATCTGCTGGCCGCCTCGGCTGGGCGGCAGAAGACGGCCCATTTCCACGGACTTCCGAACAGGGATCGCCTATCAGATGCGTGCGGCGGCCGGGGATCTGACGCCAGAGGACTTCCTTCGGCTCTGGTTCCCCGGCCCCTGTCCCGAAAATACAGCCGAGGCGGTGGAGGCGGTGAACCGCTTCTACCGCCGCAGGGACGAGCCCGCGGCGGAGCCTGTCCCGGATGGCCCCAGGGCCTTTGATTTCCGGCAGGACGCGGAGGCCATCTACGCCGCCTTTCGAAGCAGGTATGGCATTGACCTGACAGAGGCAAGGCTGCACTGGTGGCAGTTCATGGCGCTGCTGGAGGGCCTATACTCCTACGGATTTGCCGACCGGGTGGGCTTCCGGGTGGCGGACCTTTCGGGGCTGGACGCAAAACAGCGCACGGAACTGCTGAAAAAGCGCCGGCAGTTCTCCATCCCGGAGCCGGGGAAAACGGCACAGGGGCATCTGGCGGAGCTGGATGCGATCATCAAACAACACGGAGGTGACGGACATGGCTGACGGAAAAGTCGTCATTGAGATCGACCTGCAAGACGAAAACTTCAAAACAAAGCTTCAATCCCTGGGCACCGCGGCCCAGAGCCTCGCCGGCGGCGCCCTGACAGATCTGGACCGTTGGCTGGAGAAAAACCAGCTCAAAACGCTGGCCTGGAGCCGTGCGGCGGAAAATGCCGCCGCGGCGGTTCGGACGCTGGCTGCCAGTGCAGTCAGCTCCATTTCCGGCGCAGACCTTCAGCAGGCCGCCGCCAGGGCGGCAGCCGGGATCCCTGCGGGCATCGAACGTCAGACCGGGGCGGTCAGGGCGGCAAGCATCAGCCTGATTGCAGGTGCCACAGCCCCCTGGCATGCAGCCGCAGGGCAGTTCCAGACGGCGGGGCTGTCGGCGGGCGGACGCATCAACAGCGGACTTCTGAGTGCAAGGGCAGGGCTTTCCGCCACGGCGCGAGGTCTTGCCTCCGGTGTGGCCGCTGCCTTCACCGGGGCCTCCGCCGCTTACAGCGCGGTGGGACTGTCCGCCGCCCAGAGCCTTGCGGAAGGCATTGCCGCCGGACAGGGGCAGGTCTATCTGGCAGCAGCAGCCGTGGCCCGCGGAGGCTATAGCGGGGCTGCCGGGCTGAACTGGTACGGCCTGGGTTACAACATCTCCGCCGGAATTGCCTCGGGCGTACGGGGCGGAAGCGCGCTGATCGCCAACGCGGCACGGTCTGCGGCCAGCACTGCACTGAGTTCTGCCAAGGCTACGCTTGGTATCCACTCCCCTTCCCGGGTATTCCGGGATGAGGTAGGACAGATGATCCCCTCAGGTATTGCCCTGGGGATCGAACGCTCCACGCCGGAGGCACAGGCGGCGGTGACGCTGTCGGCAGACCGACTGCTGTCCTCGGCCCAGGCGGCGGTTTCTCCCCGGGTGGACGACACGGCCAGGAGCTATGTGACCCAAAACACCATCTATCAGCACTCCGGCCGGGAGGCCCTGCTGGTGACGGTGCCCCTAACCGTAGATGGCCGGGAATTTGCCCGGGCCACGGCAAAATACACAGGCCGGCAGATGGCCTATTTGGAGGTGTAAGCGTTGTTTCACTACCCATTGGGCGGCAAGGCCCATGTCTATGTCGGCGGACACGATCTTTCGGAATTCCGGGCTAAGCTGGAAAGTGGCTACGCCATCTCCGGCTGCAGTCTGGAAAACCACACAAATCAGGCTCCCAGCCGGAGCAGCATCCTGCTCCTGCGGCAGAACGTGGGACCATTGACCCTGCGGCTCCCGCTGAATTTCTATGCGGGGAGCAAACGGGAAACCATGGCCCATATGGCCCGGTTCAACGCCGTTTGCCAGGGGATCGTGGAGATCGACCTGTCGGACGGGTTCACCTACCGATGCGCTCTGACGGAAACCGGCGAGACCGCCTGGCTGGGGGACTGCTTCTGCGCGGTGGACTACACGTTCTCGGGCATTCGCCAGGGGGCCCCGGTGACGCTCTCGGGTCCCGCTCCCCTGCAGCTGGAAAATACGGCCACATTCCCAAAAACCGACTGCGTCATTACCATCCAAAACTTCCGGTGCAGGACCTCCGCGCCGGTGCTCCTCCGCATCACGGACGAAAGCCGGACCCTGCTTCGCTGGAGCATCGACACCAGCACCGGCCTCTACCAGGCCGGGGGCGATCTGGTGCTGGACGGGCGGAACAAGCAAAACCATTACCGGGGCGGGAATATCCCCACGGGTACCATGACCTTTACCGATTACCCCTATCTGGTGCCGGGGACAAACACCGTTTCCGTCAGCGGCGGGCTGACAGGGGCGGACATCCTGCTGGAATATACCCCGGCGTATTTGTAAGGAGGCGGCAGCATGTTAGAACTGATCACACAAGACGGAAACGTGTCCATTCGGGACGCGGGCCAGGACTATGCCGTGACCCACAAATACAGCGGCATGGACACGCTGCACTTTGAGATCGATCCGGAGGACCCGGTCTTTTCCCAGCTGGTGGTGGAGGCGCTGGTCTACGAGACAACGGAGCGGCAGACCTATCTCATTAAGGGCATCGACGCAGGCGGCACGGCGGCCGCTGTGGACTGCGAGCTGATGCTGGACGCATGGAAAGCGGATATGTTTCTGAAATATTCCAACCACACCGCCACCCTGCCGGACACGCTGAATCCTGTGCTGCCCGGGGGCTGGACCATTGCCTGGGAGGCGGTCTTCTCCGAGGAGGCTGAGCTGAACCTGGAGGGCGGGACCCCGCTGGACGTCTTCCTGGGGGCCCAGGATAAATTCGACTGCGCCATGCGGTTCGACACAGAGCAGCGGGTCTGCCGCATCTACCGTCCCCACGAAACACCCCTGGGGGTCAGGCCACATT
>CABSAB010000189.1 GCA_902475515.1 uncultured Eubacteriales bacterium
GGCGGGCAGCACCCCTCGGGCCTGGGGGCAAACGCCGCCCGGGACAGCTTCCGGGAGCAGTTCGTCGGCAAGACTGGGAGCCTTTCCGTCAGCAAGGACGGCGGCGAGATTGACGCCCTCACCGGCGCCACCATCACCTCACGGGCAGTGACGTCCGGCGTAAACAGCGCCGTGGCCGCAGTCCAGGAGCTGGGTTAAGGAGGGCGGAATATGGATGTAAAGAAACAATTCAAGGACGGTCTTTTGACCCAGAACCCGGTGCTGGTGCAGCTCCTCGGTATGTGCTCCACCATGGCCATCACCACGACGCTGTTTAACGGCATCGGCATGGGCATCTGTGTGACGGTGATCCTCATTTGCTCCAATATCGTGATTTCCCTTCTGCGGAAGGTCATTCCCCAGAAGATCCGCATTGCGGCGTATATCGTCATTATCGCGGGCTTCGTGACCATGGTGGACCTGCTGATGCAGGCCTATCTGCCATCTCTCAGCGAATCCCTGGGCATCTTCATCCCGCTGATCGTGGTGAACTGCATTATCCTGGGGCGGGCGGAGGCCTTTGCTTCGAAGAACTCCGTAGGCGCGTCCATTCTGGACGGTGTGGCTCAGGGCATCGGCTATACCATCGTGCTGGTGATCATGTGCGTGGTCCGGGAATTCCTGGGCAGCGGCACTTTCGGCGGCGGTCTGCTTGGCGCCGACGGCGCGGGGCTGCGGATCATCCCGGAGCAGTATCCGGCTATGATGCTGATTTTGCCTGTAGGCGGATTTTTGACCCTGGGCGTGCTGATCGCCGCGGTGCAGTATTTCCTGAACCGCAAGAAGAAAGGAGCGGGTGACAAATGACGAATTTATTTGCCATCGCCATTGGGGCGATTTTGGTCAATAACTTTATCCTGTCCCAGTTCCTGGGCATCTGCCCCTTTATGGGTGTCTCCAAGAAAATGGACACGGCCCTGGGCATGGGCATCGCCGTTACCTTTGTGATGGGCGTTGCGTCGGCGGTGACCTATGCCGTCAACCTGCTGCTGGTGCGGCTGGGGCTGGATTTCATGCAGACGGTGGCGTACATTCTGGTGATCGCAGCCCTGGTGCAGTTTATCGAGATGTTCCTCCAGAAGATGGTCCCGGCCCTGTATGGGGCGCTGGGCATCTATCTGCCGCTGATTACCACCAACTGCGCCGTGCTGGGTGTGGCATTGCAGAATACCCAAAACAGCTACAATTTCATTGAGAGCGTGGTCTACGGTGTCACCGGCGGCCTGGGCTTCACCCTGGCCATCATCCTCTTTGCCTCGGTGCGGGAGCGGCTGGAGAGTTCTTCAGACTGCCCGAAGTGCTTTGAGGGCTTCCCTCTGGCGCTGATCTCCGCGGGGCTCATCGCTCTGGCCTTTATGGGCTTCCAGGGCCTGAAAGTATTTTAAAAGGAGGTAAGGCAGAATGACGATTTTATATGCGGTGCTGGTCCTGGGCGTCATGGGCGGCCTGTTTGGCCTGGTGCTGGCCATTGCCTCCAAGGTGTTTTATGTGGAAAAGGACGAGCGGCTGGAGCCGATCACCGAGGCCCTGCCCGGGGCCAACTGCGGCGGCTGCGGCTACAGCGGCTGCGCGGGCTATGCCCAGGCGATTCTTGACGGTACGGCCAAGCTGAGGCTGTGCGCCTCCGGCGGATCGGAGAGTGCTGACAAGATCGCGGCTATTTTGGGCATTGAATCTGTGGAGATGGAGCGGACGGTGGCTCTGGTGAAATGCCGGGGGACCCACGCCGCCCGCAAGGGCGCCTATGAGGGAATATCCGACTGCGCCGCAGCGGCAAAGCTCGCCGGAAACGGCCCCAACAGCTGCGCCTATGGCTGCCTAGGCTTTGGAAACTGCGTAAAGGCCTGCCCCGAGGGAGCCATCTCGCTGAAGGATGGGGTAGCCTGGGTGGACCACGAGAAATGCGTGGGCTGCATGGCCTGCAGGGCCGCCTGCCCCCGGGGCATCATCGAGGCGGTGCCCTATTCTCAGGATATTGTGGTGGCCTGCTCCTCTCAGGAGAAGGGCGCGGCCCTGCGGAAGTACTGCGACATCGGCTGCATCGGCTGCAAGCTCTGCGAAAAGACCTGTGAGCATGACGCTATCCATGTAGTGGACAATCTGGCCCGCATTGATTGCACGAAATGTGTCAGCTGCTCCGCCTGCGCGGAGAAATGTCCCCGGCATCTGATCGCTGACGCGAACTTGAAGACGGAGTTCAATATCGTGGAAGCAAGGCCCAGATAAAAAACGCCCGGCGTGATCACATCACGCCGGGATATTTTTATGCGTGCCTATAGGGCTGTGCCGGAGAAGGCGGTGTCGGGGGTTGCAAGGCGGAACTCCATGCCGCTTTCCAGCATGGAGATATAATCGTTTGCACCGACGATGATGTGGTCCACCAGCAGAACGCCCACCATGGCCAGCGCCTGGGAGAGATTCTGGGTGGTGGTCAGGTCCTCGCGGGAGGGCACGGCAATGCCGCTGGTGTGGTTGTGGGCCACCACGATGGAGGTGGCCTTGCTCCGGAGGGCATACTCCACGGTGTCCCGGACGCTGAGATTGACACAGTTCACCGAGCCGGTGGCCAGCTTGAAGCAGTCGATGGCCTTGCACTTGCTGTCCAGGGCCAGAATATATACACACTCATCCCGTTCCCGGGCAAAATAGGGCAGAAGGAAATCCCCATATTTCTGGGGCGTGTCTAGAATGCTGCCCATGGGAAGCAGGGACAGCTGCTGCCGCCGCGAAAGGTCCGGCACCAGACGGATCAGCGCCGCGGCGTTTTCCGAAAGACCGCCGATGCCCGTGAGATCCGCCACAGAGGCAGAGAGCACCGCGTTCAGAGAACCGAAGGTGTCCAGCAGCCGGTGGGCGATGGGGTTGGTATCCTGCCGGGGATAGACGTAAAACAGCAGGAACTCCAGCACATTGACGTCAGGCAGTACGTCCAGGCCGTGGGTGAGGAAGGTCTTCCGAAGCCGCTGGCGGTGGCCGGCGTGGATATTCGTTTTTTCAGAAGGGGTGGCGTTGCTCATAGGGGACCTCCTTACCGGATGGGAGTATCTTGAGAGAAAAACTGATAGATGGTGGAAAAAGCGTCGATCAGAGCCTGCTGCTCCGGCCCTTCCAGATGGGAAAAACGGGCCTGAAACGCTTCGCCGCAGTGCGCCAGCTGCTGGTGGATCTGCGTATGTCCCTGGTCCGTGAGCTGGATGTAGACCCGGGTGCGGTTTTTGGGATCGAAGCTCCGGGCCAGCAGTCCCTGCTGCACCAGTGGGGAGACGGCCCGGGTGGCCTGCTCTTTAGAACAGACGATGGCCTCCGCCAGCTGGGTCATGGTCATTTTGCCGTAGACCAGGCTGGTCAGTAGGACCAGCCGCTGGGTGCCGGTGAGATCGGCGGCAGACCACGGGGAATGCAGCAGCAGACGTTTACAGAAGGGATAGAGCCGGACCAGGCCGGCCATCAGAGGGGATTCCTGGAGAGTGTCCACCATCATGCGCTCCTTCCTAATTGGAAAATGCAGTACAATTTTACTGCCGCGGTTGACAAAAGTCAACCAAATCTCCCGCCATATGGCTGCTTTTTCGGACAGACGTCTTGGGACAGACGCAAAATTTCGCTTACAATTTTCAAGAAAGTGTGCTATAATCAGAGTATCAAGAACCCTGATTTGTTAGGGCGCCTTGGAAAGCAGAAGCAGAATGAAGCAGCGGAATTTGGAGGAATAAAATGGCAGCTTTGAATTTACAGATCGGAGAATGTGTACACTATGGCGCCCACGGGGTCTGCCGGGTCTGCGGACGGGAGTCCAAGACCTTTGGCGGAAGCCAGCGGGAATATTATGCCCTGCAGCCCACCGGCAGCGAGAGCATCCTGCTGTATCTCCCGGTGGATGCGGAACCGGTAAAGGTGCACCTGCGGCGCCTGCTTTCCCGGCAGGAAATCCTGGCCCTGCTGAAGGGACAGGAGACGGCGGGAAGCTGGATCACCGACAGCAAGGTGCGACGGGAGGCGTGGAACCGGGTGCTTCGGAGCGGCGACACGGCGGAGCTCATCGGCATGGTGCGGACGCTCCATGCCCACAGCCAGGAGCTCCCCGAGGGCAAGCAGCTGCCCATGAGTGACCAGGAGATGATGCAGGCGGCGGAGCGGCAGCTCTACGGAGAATTTTCCTATGTGCTGGAGCTTCCCAGGGAGCAGGTGCTCCCCATGATCCTGGGAGAGATGGGGAAATCCGCCCAGGCCGGGGCCTGACGTCAAAATTCGATGGAAAACGCAGCTGCCGCTGTGCTATGCTACGGGGGCAGCTTACAGCAAATCCATAAAAAGCGTTACCACGGCTTCG
>CABSAB010000190.1 GCA_902475515.1 uncultured Eubacteriales bacterium
CTCCAGTTTGCTTAAAAACGCGTCAAAGCTCTCGATTTTACTTAAATTATCCAGCCCTTCAAAATTGCCATCAAAAGAGAAAATTTCACGTACCATATCTAAAACTTGTCTTTTATCTTTGGAAGAAAATTCTCTTGCTGTTATCATATGATCACCACTGGTTTTAGAAAATCAGGAGATGGCAAACTGAATCTGTGCGGCAAGGGATGCCACCGTGGCACCGCTGGAGTCAATTCGAATCACGTCCTCAAAGGTACGCTGTTGTTCAAGGCACAGACAGATATTTTGCATACACCAGCAGTCCTCTGTTTCACCCCGGGCAAGGATTCGGTCATGGACCACATCGTATGTGGAAGTCAACAAAATGTGCTTGACCGTATGGCCCTGGGCAGACAGAGGTCCGGCGAGCTTGGCAAAGGAATCCTGATACACCAGCGTCATAGGCACATAAATATCGCCGGAGAAATCACTGGCAATATCGTTTAAAAGTGCTGTGCACATGGTGAACCACATGGGATAGCCCTCAAAAATATAGCCATTGAAGCGATGTTTGGGCAGATTGTCCCGCACAGCATTTCCCACGGCTTCGGCGTCAAAAATAAAGCTGTTTGGATTCAATTTGTGCAAAGCACGGGCCAAGGTGCTCTTTCCGACACCGTAGGGACCGTTTATCCAGATGATCATAAGCAAATTACCTGTTTATTGGGTTTTCTTCCACTCCAAATACTCATCATAGGTCATGGTCCGGTCAATATAGCCGCCGTCCTCGGTGAACTCGATGATGCGGTTTGCCACAGTCTGCACCAGCTCATGGTCATGACTGGCAAGGAGCACATTTCCGGGGAAAGCGGTAAGACCGTTGTTGACAGCGGTGATGGACTCCAGATCCAGATGGTTGGTGGGCTGGTCCAGCAGCAGGACATTGGCGCCGGAGAGCATCATCCGGGAGAGCATACAGCGGACCTTCTCGCCGCCGGAGAGGACCTTCACATCCTTATAGACATCCTCACCGGAGAACAGCATCCGCCCCAGGAAGCCCCGAAGGTATGTCTCGCTCTGATCCTCGGAATACTGCCGCATCCAGTCGATCATGTTCAGCTCACAGCCCTCGAAAAACTCCGTGTTGTCCTTGGGGAAGTACGACTGGGAGGTGCTCACGCCCCATTTGACGGTGCCCTCGTCCGGCGTGAGCTCACCCATGAGGATCTTGAACATGGTGGTCTGGGCGATCTCGTTGTTTCCCACAAAGGCAATCTTGTCGTCCCGGTTCATGGTGAAGCTTACATGGTCCAGAACCTTGACCCCGTCTACAGTCTTGGAGACATCGGTAACAAAGAGGATATCCTTGCCCACCTCCCGGTCGGGCTTGAAGCTCACGAAGGGGTAGCGGCGGGAAGAGGCGGGCATCTCCTCAATGGTCAGCTTATCCAGAAGCTTCCGGCGGGAGGTGGCCTGCTTACTCTTGGATTTGTTGGCGGCAAACCGGGCAATAAATTCGGTCAGTTCCTTGATCTTTTCCTCGTTACGCTTGTTCTGGTTGCGGATCAGGGACTGCACCAGCTGGGAAGATTCGTACCAGAAATCATAGTTGCCCACATACATCTTGATCTTGCCATAGTCAATGTCCACAATGTGGGTGCAGACGGTGTTGAGGAAATAGCGGTCATGGCTCACCACGATGACCATGCCCTCGAAGTCCAGGAGGAAGTCCTCCAGCCACTCGATGGAGGCAGTGTCCAGGTTGTTAGTAGGCTCGTCCAGCATGACGATGTCGGGATTGCCGAACAGCGCCTGAGCCAAGAGAACTTTCACCTTGTCCCGGCCATCCATCTCAGACATCATTTTGTAGTGGTCGTCCACGGGGATGCCCAGCCCCTGGAGCATCCGGCTGGCGTCGGATTCCGCCTCCCAGCCGCCCAACTCCGCAAATTCCGTCTCCAGCTCGGAGGCCAGGATGCCGTCCTCGTCGGAGAAGTCCTCTTTTTCATAGAGGGCGTCCTTCTGTTTGCCGATGTCGTAGAGCCGCTGATTGCCCATGATGACGGTATCCATTACCGAAAAAGCATCATACTGGAACTGGTCCTGCTTTAAGACAGACATTCGGACTCCGGGCTTTACGTCCACATGGCCGTCGGTGGAATCCAGGGCGCCGGAGAGGATCTTGAGCAAGGTGGACTTTCCGGCGCCATTGGCACCGATGATCCCATAGCAGTTGCCGGCATTAAATTGCAGATCAGCATTTTTGAACAGTACGCTGCCGCCGTACTGCACGCCGAGATTGGTCACGGTGATCATGTTATCATCCTTAAATCCAAAATTTCCTTAGATTATATCACGGATTTTTCGATTGCGGAAGTTGTTTTGTGAAAATTTTCATGGTATAGTGTATAAAAACAGTCGAAACTGCGGTAAAGGTGTGATCAAACCATGGAAATGATGAAGGCCAAGCTCATGAGCTTGTGCGTGTATAAGCATATGCTGGAGGCACCGCCGGTGAAGGCCATATTGAGCCTGTGCGACGCCAAGACCCCGGATGCGCTGATCCAGGGCTATACGGAGCTGGTGCGCAGCGTGTGGGAGGAGGGGCACAAGACCCTGAGCGACAGCCTGCTGTGGCACCTAAAATACGATGAGAGCTATATTGGAACTATTGTATCCTCCGGCAGGGCGGAGCAGTATCTGCTGGAAGCGGCCACCATGGATATCCGCAGGCTTGCCAGCATCGGGATGCTGTCCTGCGCAGGGTTGAAACGTGGAATTGCCAACGTTTGTGTCAAGGTGCACCAGGATTACGGTGCGCTGATCCAGAACCTGCCCGAACTGCCCATGGGTTATGAGTTTTCTGAGGCAGAGGTCTTTGAAAGCTATATGAAAAACGGCTGCGGAGTGTTTGCGCTGGGGCGGGCGTTCCACTGGGAAAAGGGCGTGCTCACCCTGGTGAAGGACCCCGACAGCATGTTCCCGGACGATATGGTGGGCTATGAGACCCAGCGGCAGGCGGTCATTGAAAATACACAGATCCTGGTGCAGGGGCGGCCTGCCAGCAATGTGCTTCTGTACGGTGACAGCGGTACGGGAAAATCCGCCACGGTGAAGGCCATGCTGAATATCCCGGCCTTTTACAATCTCCGGCTCATTGAGATTGCCAAAAACTCCCTGGACGAGCTGACGGAGGTAGTGCGGCTGGTGGCAAAACACAGCCAGAAGTTTATTCTCTATATCGACGATCTGAGCTTTGAGCAGGAGGATAAGGGCTTTTCCGCGCTGAAGACTGCGCTGGAGGGTGGATTGGAGCGCCGGCCCAGCAATGTGGCCATCTATGTGACCTCCAACCGGCGGCATATGATCCGGGAGAGCTTCTCAGACCGGGCCGGAGATGAGGTCCACGCCCGGGAGACCCTGGAGGAGCGTTCCAGTCTGGCAGAGCGGTTTGGGCTTCGGCTCCCGTATCTGGCGCTGGATAAGCAGAAGTACACCGATACGGTGCTGCGGCTGTGCCGCCGGCAGGGGATCGATCTTCCGGAGGAGGAGCTGCGGGCTATGGCAGGCCGCTGGGAGCTCCAGCACGGCGGCAGGACCCCCAGAGTGGCCATGCAGTTGGCGGAAAAGCTGGCAGGGGAGCGTCCATTTACCGAAAATTCATAATTTGTTTGCATTTCACTCTTGCAAAATGGGATGGAATGGATTATAGTATGTTTAGCACTCGACGAAAGAGAGTGCTAAACATACTTTTTTGTAAACAATTTAGTTTTTGAATAAAGGATGTGTTTTTCATGGCAAAGAAACAATTTAAAGCGGAGAGCAAGCGTCTGCTGGATCTGATGATCAACTCCATCTATACCCACAAGGAGATATTCCTGCGGGAGATCGTCTCCAACGCTTCGGACGCCATCGACAAGCTGGCCTATCTCAGCCTCACCGAGGACAACGGCATGAGCCGCAGTGACTTTGAGATCCGCCTTTCCGTGGACGAGGCCCACCGGGTGCTGACTATCTCCGATAACGGCATCGGCATGAGCAAGGAGGACCTGGAAAATAATCTGGGTACCATTGCCAAATCCGGCTCCCTCCAGTTCAAGGAGGATATGAAGAAGGCGGAAAATCCCACCGAGGCGGTGGACATCATCGGCCAGTTCGGCGTGGGCTTCTATTCGGCGTTCATGGTGGCCGACAATGTGACGGTCATCACCAAGAAATATGGGGCGGAGGAGGCCTATATGTGGCAGTCCGCCGGGGCCGACGGCTATACCATCACCGCCTGTGAAAAAGACAGCTGCGGTACTGACGTGATCCTGAAGCTCAAGGAGGACACCCCTCAAAGTAATCCTCGTACTTGGGCTCCTGCTTCTC
>CABSAB010000191.1 GCA_902475515.1 uncultured Eubacteriales bacterium
CCAGGGCCGTTTCCACCGCCACGGTGTACTCGTCCTTGGTCTTTAAGAGTTTTGATACGGGGCCGTGGATATGCCGGAGATTCCCTTTGCCGGCCTCCTGCATAACGATGCGGGTGGCCTTGGAATAGCCCTCGTAGTCCTTTTCCATCTCCCGGTACATGTGGATGCGGGAATCCAGTGTATCCCGCTGGATCTTCAGATTCGAGACCTGCTCCGTAAGCTCCTGGCGCTTCTTGATGCGCCCCTGGGCCCGAAGCTCATAGCCGCTGATGGCGTTTTTCTGGTCCTCGGCGGTCTGCTCCCACTGGGAGAGGGTCTCCTGATTCTCCCGGGCCTCCGCCTCAGTGGCTTCCCGGTTTTTCTGGTTTTCCTCCAAAAGCCGCTGGACCTCGCCCCGGCGGTCTGATATCTTCTGCTGATCGGATTCGTTGGCGCTGATGGTGCTGCGGATCTCCGCCGCCTGCTGCAAAAGCTCCGTCTGGGACTTTCGCAGGTCCTCCAGGCCCTGGGCCTCCTGCTCCGCATCCAGCCGCAGGAGCCGAAGACTGCCCTCCTGCTCCTTCAAAAGGCTTAGAAGGCTCTCCTGCTCCTGGACGATCTCCCGGATGCGGCGGTTGCGGCTTTCAATCTGATTCTGGAGGTCACCGCTGCGGCCCTCCTGAGCGGAAAGTTCCTGGGTCAGTCGGCGGATATTCGCCTCATTGCCCTGCCGGCGGGATTCCAGCACCGCCTTCTGACTGGCAGCCTCGGCCCCCTGGGCCTCCACCGCGGATATCTTCTGACGGAGCTGCTCCGCCTCCACGTCCATCTCTCTAAGCGACCCTGCCAGAGCCTCGGCCTTGGCATAAAGCGCGTCCAGGTCTCCCTTGCCCTGCTCCAGAAGGAACTGCGCGGAGGCGAAGTCCTCCTGGGCCTTTTTTGCGGTCTCATGGAGCTTCTCCAGCTGGGAAAGCCAGACTGTGACCTCCAGCCCGCGGAGCTCATCCCGGTAGACCAGATATTTTTTCGCCTTCTCCGCCTGCTCCTTCAGAGGCCCCACCTGGAGCTCCAGCTCGGATATTTTATCATTGATCCGCAGGAGATTGTCCTGGGTCTGCTGGAGCTTGCGCTCGGTGTCCTCTTTCCGGTGGCGGTATTTAGAGATGCCCGCCGCCTCCTCGAAGATCTCCCGGCGGTCTGTGGATTTGGCCGAAAGGATCTCGTCGATGCGGCCCTGGCCGATATTGCTGTAGCCCTCTTTTCCCAGTCCCGTGTCCATGAACAGCTCGTTAATGTCCTTTAACCGGGCGGACTGGCGGTTGATATAGTATTCACTGTCGCCGGAACGGTAATAGCGCCGGGTGACCATGATTTCCGGCCCCTCCATGGCAAAAATGTGCTCGGTATTGTCCAGCACCAGCGACACCTCCGCAAAGCCCACCTGGGCCCGCTTCAGCGTGCCGCCGAAGATCACGTCCTCCATCTTGCTGCCCCGGAGGGCCTTGGAGCTCATTTCGCCCATGACCCAGCGGATGGCGTCGGAGATATTGGACTTTCCGCTTCCATTGGGACCCACGATGGCGGTGATGTCACTGCCAAAGGTCAAAAGGGTCTTATCCGGAAAGGATTTGAAGCCCTGGATCTCAATCGCTTTTAAGTACACAGCTTCACCTCATAAAAAACTTGTTTAACTAATTTATGATATCAAAAAACCGTGGTTTTTTCAAGGGAAATTCCCATAAAACCCACACAAAAGCAGCAAAAACCGGCCTGAGTTCGCTCAGACCGGTTTTTATGCTTAAGCCGTCACTTGTGATCCTTAAACTCAGAAAGGACACCGCAGTCAACAAACGAGAAATTCCCCAGCACAAATTTCCTTTCTGTGACCTTTTCCGCAAGCTGCCTGCTTTCCATGAATTCATCCGTTACAATTACAAGAAATTGTTTATCCGATTGCTTGACCAGATAAAACTCCTTATCTACATGTTTGATGCCGTTCAGAAACTCCGGTATTCCAAATGGCGCATTTGTTAAAATGCCGATTGCATGATCTGCGAGTTTCTCTCCTCTGGCGGATATCTGCTTTCCGATCAGGCAATGGATCTCAGCATCCGGATACTTTTCTGCTACGGCCATATCCTTTTTGCCCGTCTTTTTACGCCATCTCCCCTTAAGTTTTCGGGTATAATGATAGTCATTGAGATTGATCGTTTCTCTCAAAATGCACAGATCCACGCTTTCTCCGCTACCTAGCAGATAGTCCACGCTGACGTGAAGGAGCCGTGAAAGCCGCTTGAGGTTTTCAATGTCCGGCATACCTTTATCGGCTTCCCATTTTGTAATTGCCGGTCTTGACACCAAAAGCTTTTCCGCCAGCTGCTCCTGTGTCAGTCCCGCTCGCTTTCTTGCTGATTTTATTTTTTCGCCGAATGTCATGTCTGCCGTATGATTTGTTTCCATTTTGCCAGCCTCCGAGGTAAAGTCAGCTTTTGCCGCCGGCTTTATTGTAGTTTCTTCCATGCTCCAAGGCAAGAAACGCTTGTTTCCATACATGTAATGCTCCGTAGCAAACCTGTCTATCCCACGCAGACGGCAGTCGCCGTTCGATTTTCAAGGACTGGTACTCTGATGTTTTAAAAAAGCGATGCAGCTTTCTGCATCGCTTTTCCACATGTTCATTCCCCGGGAAACAGCTGCTCGATGGCCACCCGGGCGGCATCCTGCTCGGCGCGCTTTTTGCTGCTGCCGGAGCCACGGCCCACCACGGTGCCGTTGAGGCTGACCTCCACGGTAAAGCTCTTGAGATGATCCGGCCCCGCCTCGCCGGTCATGGTGTAGGAGATCACCTGGCCCCGGCTGCGCTGGACCAGCTCCTGGAACCGGGTCTTGTAGTCCTGATTGCCGGACACCGCCGGTTCCTTGCCCAGAATGAACCGGGTAATGATCCCCCGGGGGATGTCCATGCCCCCGTCCAGATAGCTGGCCGCCAGCACCGCCTCTACGGCATCCGCCAGCATGGAGGGCCGGTGGCTGCCGCCGCCGTGGCTCTCGCCGTGGCCAAGCCGCAGGACCCCGCCCAGCTCCAGCCGGGCGGCCACTTCTGCCAGGGAGGTCTCGCACACCAGCTCCGCCCGGAGCTTGGTGAGCTCTCCCTCGGGCTTGTCCGGATGGATGCGGTAGAGATGCTCCGCCACCACCAAGCCCAGGATCGCATCCCCCAGGAACTCCAGCCGCTCGTTGCTGGCGGCGCCCTCCCGGCGGTGCTCGTTGGCATAGGAGCTGTGGGTCAGCGCGTTTTTCAGCAGCTCCTTATCCCGAAAGGAATAGCCCAGCTTTTCCTCAAAATCCGACAGTAACACGACGCCCTCTCCTTTTATGCCTGTGTTTGATCCGCCTGCTTGGGGGCGGTCATTTTATCCATATTCTCCTCGATGGTCTGGCAGATGCCTGTCTCCACGCAGATCTTGGCCTGGCGGATGGCGTTCTGCATGGCGTATGCGTCCGAGGAGCCGTGGGCTTTCACCACGGGCTTTTTGACGCCCAGGAACATGGAGCCGCCCACCTCCCGGGAATCCATGAGCTTCTTGAATTCATTCACGCCATTTTTGCAAAGCAGATATCCCAGCTTTGTGCCAAGGGAGGCGGTGAACATCTCCTTGATCTTATGGCTCAGAAAAATGGCGGTGCCCTCAATACTCTTTAGGAGGACATTCCCGGTGAAGCCATCACAGACCACCACGTCCACCTCGCCCAGAGGTACATTGCGGGCCTCTACATTGCCCACAAAGTTCAATCCGCCGCTTTCTCCCGCCTGCTTGAGAAGCGCCAGGGTCTCCTGCTGGAGAGCCCGGCCCTTGGTCTCCTCGGAGCCGTTATTGAGAAGACCCACCCGGGGCCGCTCGATCCCCAGATATTTTTCCGCATAGAACGAGCCCATATACGCAAATTGCAGCAGATATTCCGCTGTGCACTCATTGTTCGCTCCGGCGTCCAGGATCACGCATTTCCCCGTCTCCGTGGGGCACACCGGGGAGATGGCCGCGCGCCTCACGCCCTTGATGCGCTTCGCCACCAAGGTGGCCACCGTAAGAAGGGCTCCGGTATTGCCCGCGGACACGAAGGCGTCGCCGCCGGCGTCCAGGAGCTTTGCCCCCACCACCATGGAGGAATCTGAGAAAGCATGCAGCACCGTGGTGGGCTTGTCGCACATGCTCACCACCTGCGATGCAAAGGCGATCTCCACCCCGGGAGGCAGCGTGTCAATGCCCTCCTCCTTCAGGCACTCCAGGATCTCGTCGGTCTTGCCCACCAGGACGATCTCCACCCCG
>CABSAB010000192.1 GCA_902475515.1 uncultured Eubacteriales bacterium
GTACATTGATCGTGGGCGCCATGACCGGCGGCTTCTTCGGAGATTTTATTCCCCAGCTGGCGAAGATCATTGATCCAAACAGCACCTTGACTCTCCCCGCGCTGTTCACGCCGCTGGACGACACGGTGGCGATCCTGCTGGGGTCCCTCGTTCTTGGCGTGATCCAGGTCATCACCGGCATGGCCGTCAGCGTGGTCAAGAAGACCAAAGACGGACAGTTCTGGGACGCGTTCTGGGATGAGATCACCTGGTGGATCATTCTGGCAGGTATCGCCCTGGCCGTGCTGGGCATTGGCTCTGTGGCGGGCTATCCGGTTGTTCTGATCGTGGGTCTTTTGATGCTGGTCTATGGCTCCACCCGCAAGGCAAAAGGCTTTGGCAAGGTGGCGGCGCTGATCAGCGCGGTCTATAACGGCGTCACCGGATATTTCAGTGATATCCTCTCCTATCTCCGGCTCATGGCGCTGATGCTCTCGGGCAGCGTGATCGCCCAGGTGTTCAACACCTTGGGTTCCGTCTTTGGAAGCGTCATTCCTTTTATTATCATCTCCATGATCGGCAATATGCTCAATTTGGCGCTGAACCTTCTGGGCTGCTATGTCCACGATCTGAGATTGCAGTGTCTGGAGTATTTCGGACGCTTTTATAAAGAGGGCGGCAAGCCCTATGAACCTATGTCCATTCAAACCAAATACAATGATATCATCAAGGAGGAACAATAACATGGCAGCTTTTTTTGAATTATTCGGCGGTGTAGGCCTGGCATTCCTGGGCGCGGCTCTGGCTGTGGGCCTGTGCTGCGTCGGCTCCGCAAAGGGCACCGGACTTGTGGGTGAGGCCGCCACCGGCGTCATCAGCTCCGCTCCCGAGAACTTCTCCAAGTGCCTGATCCTGCAGGTGCTTCCCGGCACCCAGGGCCTGTACGGCATGGTGGCCTGGTTCTTCGTGCTGTACGTCATGGGCGTGTTCGGCGGCTCCGGCATGACCGATATGACCGTGACCCAGGGCATGACCATTTTCGTTTCTTGCCTGCCCATCGCGCTGGGCGGCTGGCTCAGTGCCATTTTCCAGGGCCGTGTGGCCGCCGCTTCCATCAACATTGTGGCAAAGCGCCCGAACGAGGCCACCAAGGGCATCATCCTCTGCGGCATCGTGGAGTTCTACGCCATTCTTTCTCTGCTGGCCACCATCCTGCTGCTGATGAACGCGCTGTAATTTCAGCCCACAGAAAGGCGGTAAGACCGTATGAATGGAATTGAAAAGATCACGGACCGCATTGCCGTGGACGCCGATCAGGAGGTGCGGACCCTGCTGGAGTCCGCAAACAAGCAGGCCGCGGAGATCAAGGCCAGCTATCAGGCCCTGGCGGACAGCAAATATGCCGAGGCCGTGGAAAAGGGCAAGGCGGACGCCGCCGACCGGGTGGAGCGTCTGAAGGGCGTTGCCGAGCTGGAGGCCAGGAAGCTGCGGCTTCAGACCAAACAGGCGCTTTTGGAGTCGGCCTTTGATAAGGCGCTGGAGAAGCTGCTTGCGCTGCCGGCCGAGGAGTACGTCTCTCTCCTTGCAAAGCTTGCAGCAAACGGCTCCGCCACCGGCGCCGAGGCGCTGATCCTCAGCACCACGGACCGCCCCCGCTACGGAAAGCAGGTGGTGATCGCGGCCAATGCCCTGCTGGAGCAGGCCGGAAAACCGGCAAAGCTGACACTCTCTGAGGAATCCCGGGAGTTCCGGGGCGGCCTCTACATTCAGGATGGGAACATCGAAAACAACTGCACCTTCCCCACCATCATCCGGATGCTCCGGGAACAGATGGCCGGCGAGGTAGCGGCGCTTCTGTTTGACTGACCCTGTCCCATACCACCCAATCCAAAGGAGGATGGGCCTTGAAAAAACCTAAGGATACCGACTATCTCTTTATTTCCACGCGGCTGAGATGCCTGGAGACCCGCTTGCTCACCCAGCAGCGGATGGAGCGGATGCTCGAGGCCCGGTCAAATGAGGACGCCGCCAAAGTCCTTTCCGAGTGCGGCTATGAGGGACTGGAACCCCTTTCGGCAGAAAGCCTGGACCGTTCCCTTGCAAACGCCCGGGAGGAGACATTTTCAGAGCTTTCCGAGCTGTCTCCCAATCCTCAGATCGTGGACGTATTTCGGATGAAATACGACTATCACAACCTCAAGGCACTGATCAAATGCACCGCCGCGGGCAGTGACCCTGCGGGACTTTTGATGGATGCCGGGCGGGTCCCCGTAAAAACGCTGACAGAGCTTTTCACCCGTGGGGAGCTTACCGCCCTGCCCGAAGCGCTCGCTCGGGCAGCCCAGGAAGCGGCGGACGTACTTGCCGCTACAGGCGATCCCCAGCGGTGCGACATTCTGCTGGACCGTGCCTATTACCGGGAACTGACGGCTCTGGCGGAGGAATCCCGCAGCAGCTTTTTGCAGGCCTATGTAAAGCTGATGATCGACGCGGCCAACCTGAAATCCGCCGTTCGGGCCATGCGCCTCCACAAGGAGCTGGATTTTCTCAATCTCGTCCTGGTGGAGAGTGGCAATGTGAGCGTCTCCGCCATTGCCGGGGCTGCGCTTTCCGGCGGTGGGCTGGAGCAGGTCTTTTCCGGTCAGCTGGAGGAAGCGGCTGCCCTTGGAAACCAGACGGCAAAGGGTGGGCGGCAGACAGCCTTTGAAAAGGCCTGCGATGATGCCCTGAACAGCTTTTTGCAGCAAAGCCGCATGATCCCCTTTGGGGAGGCGGTGCTGATTTCCTACATGGCTGCCCGGGAAAATGAGATCACCGCGGTGCGGATCATTTTAAGCGGACGGCTTGCGGGGGTCCCCGCCGAATCCATTCGAGAAAGGCTGCGTGAGGCTTATGTATAAAATTGCAGTCATGGGTGACCGGGAGAGCGTTTTGGGCTTCCGGGCCCTGGGTCTGGAGGTATTCCCCTCGGAGGATGCCGCCGAAGCCCGGCGCACCTTGCACCGGCTGGCCAAAAACGATTACGCGGTCATCTATATCACCGAGCAGTTGGCTTCACTGCTCACGGCGGAGATCGACCGCTATAAAGACAATGTTACTCCCGGGATCATCCTGATTCCCGGCAAATCCGGCTCCCTGGGCCTTGGCTCCGGCGCCCTGCAAAGCGCCGTGGAGCGCGCCGTTGGCGCTGACATTCTGTAAATCAGGAAATTTACCCGAAAGGAATGATTGATATATGGCAACCGGTACTGTTGTCAAGGTCTCCGGCCCCCTTGTTGTGGCCGAGGGCTTGGCGGACGCCAATATGTACGACGTCGTCCGGGTTGGCCCTCAGCGCCTGATCGGTGAGATCATCGAAATGCGCGGCGACAACGCCTCCATTCAGGTTTATGAGGAGACCTCCGGCCTTGGCCCCGGCGTGGAAGTGGAAACCACCGGCGCTCCCCTTTCCGTGGAGCTGGGCCCCGGTATGATCGAGAATATTTACGACGGCATTCAGCGGCCCCTGGAGAAGATCATGGCCATCTGCGGCAACACCATTTCCCGGGGCATTGAGGTCTCCCCCATCGACCATGAGAAGAAGTGGGACTTCGTGCCCAAGGTCCAGGTGGGCGACCATGTGACTGGCGGCGACATTCTGGGCACGGTGCAGGAAACCTCCGTGGTGGAGCATCGCATCATGGTACCCTACGGCACCGAGGGCACGGTCAAGGAGATCAAGTCCGGTGCTTTCACTGTGCTGGAGACCGTCTGCGTCCTGGAAAAGGACGGAAAGACCGTGGAGCTTCCCATGATGCAGCGCTGGGCGGTCCGGAACGGCCGGCCCTACAAGACCAAGCTCTCCCCCGACAAGCCTCTGTGCTCCGGACAGCGTGTTGTCGATACCATGTTCCCCGTGGCAAAGGGCGGCACGGCCTGTGTGCCCGGCCCCTTCGGCTCCGGCAAGACCGTCATCCAGCATCAGCTGGCCAAGTGGTCTGATGTTGATCTGGTGGTCTACATCGGCTGTGGCGAGCGGGGCAATGAGATGACCGACGTTCTGCGGGAATTCCCCGAGCTGGTGGACCCCCGCACCGGGGACTCCATCATGAAGCGCACGGTGCTCATCGCCAACACCTCCGATATGCCCGTGGCCGCTCGGGAGGCGTCCATTTACACCGGCATCACCATTGCCGAGTACTTCCGGGATATGGGCTATGACGTGGCCGTTATCGCCGACTCCACCTCCCGCTGGGCCGAGGCCCTCCGTGAGATGTCCGGCCGTCTGGAAGAGATGCCCGGCGAGGAGGGCTATCCCGCCTACCTAGCCTCC
>CABSAB010000193.1 GCA_902475515.1 uncultured Eubacteriales bacterium
CAGCACCCCGGTTTACTTTGATGTGACCGAGGACGCTTCCAGCGAGGAAGGCGGAGTGACGGTCATTGAAGTCACCAAACCCAATATGGCGCAGAAAGGCGTCATCAAGGTCAGCAAAACCGGCGAGGTGTTCTCCACCGTCACAGAATCCAACGGAGTATATCAGCCGGTGTATGACGTAACCGGCCTGTCTGGTGCGGTGTTTGAAATCACGGCGCTGGAGGACGTTTACACGCTGGATGGTACGCTGCGTTATTCTGCGGGCGAGGTGGTGGACACCATTACCACCGGCGAGGATGGCACAGCCCAGAGCCAGCCTCTCTATCTGGGCAAGTTCCAGGTGAAGGAAATCGAGTTCCCCCACGGCATGGTGGATACCGGCGAGAACGTCACCAACGTGGAGCTGGTGTACGCAGGCCAGGAGGTGGAAGTCACCGAAACTTCTGCCAGCTTCTACAACCAGCGCCAGAAAGCACTCGTGACGCTGAACAAGGTGCTGGAGCAGGATGAAACATTTGGGA
The DNA here is from genome assembly GCA_902475515.1 of uncultured Eubacteriales bacterium. Taxonomy (GTDB): domain Bacteria; phylum Bacillota; class Clostridia; order Oscillospirales; family Oscillospiraceae; genus HGM13006. The sequence continues at coordinate 522 of CABSAB010000193.1, forward strand.
TTGGCATGAATGGCGAAATTTCCGCCGTGACCTTCGGACTCTATGCCCAGGAGGACATCACCGCAGCGGATGGTTCCGTGATTCCGGCAGACGGGCTTCTGGAGATCGTTTCTGTGAATGAGAACGGTCAGGCCGTTTGCAGCACCGACCTGCCTTTCGGCAGCTTCTACCTGAAGGAGCTGTCCACCGACAGCCATTACCTGCTGAATGGCGAAACCTTCCCGTTCACCTTTGAGTACGGGGGGCCTTCCGTTGCCGTGGTAGAAATTTCCGCCAATGATGGCGAGTCTGTCACCAACGAGCTGATCCGCGGCGAAATCAAGGGTCTCAAAACCGATGAGAACGGCACGGGTCTGGGCGGGGCTGTGATTGGCCTGTTTAAGTCCGACGAAACCGAGTTTACCGCAGAAAACGCCCTTGCCACCGCCACTTCAGCGGAGGACGGCAGCTTCTCCTTCGCAGGCGTCCCCTACGGGAATTGGGTACTGAAAGAGCTGGAAAGCCCGGAAGGGTTCATCCTCTCCGATGAAGTGATCCCCGTTATTGTGGAGGAAGATGGGCAGGTAGTGGAAATCTCCCTTGCCAATGAGCGCATTTACGGCGACCTGCGGCTCACTAAGGTGGATAAGGACTACCCGGACAACAAGCTCACTGGGGCTGAGTTCGAGGTGTACCGCGACACCAACGGCAACAAAGAGCTGGACGAGGGCGATGAGCTGCTGGGCAAGCTGGAGGAAACCAGCACTGGCATTTACGAGATGTCCCACATCCTCTACGGCGGCGTGTTCGTAAGGGAAACCAAAGCGCCGGAGGGCTTCCTGCTGGATGAAAACGCCTACTATGTGGAGATCACCGAGAACGGCAAAATCTACGAGGTAGAGAACGAGGCCGGGGTTGGCTTCACCAACATGGCCCAGACTGGCTCCCTGCGGATTGAAAAAACGTCCAGCGACGGCAAGGTGGAGGGCTTCTCCTTCCGCGTGACCGGGGCCAACGGCTACGACCAGACCTTCAAAACCGATAAAAACGGCGAAATCTTCATCGAGGGCCTGCGCGTAGGCGATTACACCGTGTCCGAGGTATCGGATGGGGCCAGCGCCAACTATGTGCTGCCTGCGGATAAAAAGGTGACGATTCTGGCGGATAAGACCACTGTGGCGCAAATGCACAATGAGCTGCGCGATACCCCGAAAACCGGCGATGACAGCAAGCCCTGGCTGTGGGCGGCCCTGATGGGCGTATCCGCTATGGGCGCTGCCGCCCTGGGCGTTGCGGCCTATGTGGGTAAGCGCAAGAAGGGCAAAAACACCGTGAAATAACTGCGGCTTGATTCTGTGTTAGGAGGAATGATTTTATGGAGCTGAAAGCAATCATTGCCATTGCGCTGGTGGTATTCATTATCGGCGGCCTGATTTTCCTGAAAGTCAGAAGCCGGAAGAAGTAACCAGCCAGGGGCGGCCATGCGGGGCCGCCCCTTTTACATACCAAAAAAGAAAGGAGCTTTGCAGATGAGAGAACGATTTGAACAACGGCTGTTCCGCATCTTTGCCCAGGCTGGTTACTCCCCGGTGCAGCTTCTCACCATCACCCCGGAGGAGATGGTGGAGATCCCAGGCATTACCGTTCCCAACATCCGGGCGGTGCTGTGCGTCCAGAACAAGGTGCTGGCAGACCGGAATAAAGTCCGCAGCGGCAGGCTGGTGGAGGAATTGCTGAAAGAAGCTGAAGAAAGCAGGTGTTGCCATGAATGAACTGCACCTGCTGGACATACTGGCGGCCCGGCATGGCTGTTTCATCTCCGACTTAAATCTTTCGCCTATCCTGCGGCGGGCGGCCCTTTTGGACCTGTGCAGGATGGATGAGAACAGCTACCCGCTGTCCCAATGGAGAGATACGGTGCGCTACCTTACCGGGGATGAACGGGATTTTGCCAGTGTAAAGGAAATCAAAGTATTTATTAAACAGGAATTGGAGGCAGAGTGATGAACGATGATTCCACAGAAAAACGCATGGCCGGTGATTATGAGATTATCCAGGCGGTGCAGATTGGCGACCGCGAGGTTGTCCTGGGGGAAAATCCGCAGGATGATACCGGCATGAAGTATATGTGCGCCTTTTGTCGGCAAAACGCCTTATTTGCAGAATACAGCGAAGTGATGGCCAGTGATGATTTCCCGGAGATTGTGGAGCTGTTCGGCCAGCGGGTTGCCGAGCAAGCACAGAAAACCCACATAGAGCTGAACAAGCCCCGCATACAGGGCATAGACGACCGCCCCATCACAGCGGAGGGCTGCATCCCCATTTCCCATGAGGATGATCTGCACGGGAAAATCATAGTGATAAAGCCGGAGGTGCTGCGCCGGGAATACCGCAGGGCTACCCGTCAGCTCAAGCTCTGTATGGGAGGCTTTGGGGCTTCCCCACACAGCAGGGGGTCAGCCTGTTACTGCGTTGACCTTTATACTGGCAAAGAAAGCCGCTATGAACGCATGGACGTGCTGGGAACGATACAGCCGGAGGACCTTCCCGGCTGGGCCAAACATGGCCTTACTGCGATCCAGCAGGAACAGGCCAAAAAGAAAACGACGAAGGAGCGTGAACGATGATGGATTACAGAGAAAACGCCGGATATATCATTACGGATTCCTGTCATGTGGGCGACAGCGAGTTTGTGTTGGGCGTTCATTTGACAGCGCCCCAGCAGTTTGTCACCTGGAAATGCAGTAACCGGACGGACTACGATTGGGGCCACTATTTCAGCGATCTGTTTTCCGCGCAGAAGGATTTGGTGGCGCGGGCGCAGGAGGAGGTGCAGTGCCTGGAGGAACAGCGGCAAAACACCATTGCGCCGGAGGCCCCGCCCTATTCCCCATGGGGCAAAGTCCAGGAGTGCGAAACGCTCTGCCCCGGCGTTTATTCCGTTTCTACCCCAGGGCATGGCGGCATTATGGTGCGGCGGGAGCTGGCGGAAAAGATATTCCGAAAAGAAGCGATGGGCTGCGCCTTTATTGAGGGCGGCTACCTCTGCTTTGAGGAGGACTGCGACGCACAGGTGGCTCTCCGGGAGCTGATGGATAAAAAGATGATCCAGGCTCCGGTGAACGAGCACTTTGGCCCAGGCGCGTATGAGGCTGTTATCAATAGCAGCGTGCAAATTCACCACCCCGAATATTGGCAGGCACGGGAAAAGGCCATATCGGAGCAAAACCGACAAGCGAAAAAGAAAGGACGTGAACGATGATGGAGCTGAAAATCACCAGCATGACCCCGGCGGATCGCCTGTATGCGTACAACCAGAGCAGCCAGCTTGAAGGGCAAACCGGCTGTATCGGCCATCTGCGCGGAGATTTTGGCAGCGGCCAGGAGTTTTACACTTCCTGGTTCGACCACCGAAGGGAATACAAGACAGATGAATTTAAGGCGGAGCTTGATGAGGTGGTCAACACTCTGCGGGAGAAGAATGGGCTGCTCTGTACCCGTGACAGCATGACCAGGTTTTGCTATCAGAACCCGGAGGCTGAGTTTGAGGGAAACTACTGCGCCGAGTATGGTTTTAAGGTGCAGACGCCGCAGCACACCTATATGCTCCGATGCAATCCCAATTATGGAGACTACAACTTTTACCTCTACGCCTACGTTTCCCGATTTCTGGAACACCACATGGAAAAGGCCAAACAGGGCATCCGGTTTATCACGCCCGGCTACAAGGAGCTGTTCCGTATCCCCGATGGCGACCACATCCGCATTTTCACGGGCGGTGGAGG
>CABSAB010000194.1 GCA_902475515.1 uncultured Eubacteriales bacterium
CATCAGCGGCTCCACCAACCTCATCAAGGTCCAGCGGTTTTGAACTGCTAAAAAGCGAAGATGAGAATTGTGCAAAATGTATAATTTCGTCTGCCGAAACATTTTAAACTTGTTATTTTCCACAAAGTGTGCTATGCTGAGGCTGACACTGGGGGAGTTTCCCAAAATAACTTTAATAAGGCGGTGTTCCTATGATCATTACGATTGGAAGGCAATTCGGTTCCGGCGGCAAAGAGATCGGTGAAAAGGTCGCAAAGCGTCTGGGATACGCCTTTTACGACAAGGAGATCCTGACCATGGCGGCGGAGGAGAGCGGATTTTCGCCCTCGGCCATGCAGCATTACGACGAAAAGCCCAGCGGCAGCCTGATCTACTCCCTGTATATGACCGGCGCCGCCACCAGCGATAATCTGCCCCTGAACCAGCAGCTGGCGTTTGCCCAGTTCAATGTGATCCGCAAGGTGGCCCAGGCAGATAACTGCGTGATCGTGGGCCGCTGTGCCGACTATGTGCTTCGGGAGAAGAAGAACCTTTTGACGGTGTTCCTCCATGCCCCCATGGAGTACCGGGTACAGCGGGTCATGGCCGAAAACTCCATCGACAGCACGCAGCTGGCAGAAAAGACCATCAAAAAGCAGGATAAGTCCCGGGCGGACTATTATAATTTCTTCACCCACAAAAAATGGGGCGACGCCGCATCCGCCATGCTCTCGGTGGACACCTCTACGCTGCCCCCGGACGATGTGGCGGAGGTCATCGCGGGATATGCCGTGCTGATGCAGAAAAAGTAAAGGGATTGTATGACAGGGCGCTTTCGGGGCGCCCTGTTTTCTTTTTTGTGTGCGTGTGGAGAGAGCAAAAAACCGTCCCCTTCGGCAAATACGGTATACGGGCCGATGTGGGTGACGGTCGGGAATGCCCCCGGTACACCGGCCCCTACGAAAAAGTATTCCGCTTCCCCCGATGGGAATTTTTTTGACACTCTGGCCAAAAGGACGGTGTTATGTCATTTTCTTTTCGCTGTTTCGGAGAAAATCGGTTTTTCTGCAATCTCCTATTGCGTCCCGGGGAAAAATCCGATAAAATAAAACGGTATTCACACAAGACGAGTTTCCTCCTGGCGGATCGATCCCGGCGGGAGACCGGAAGAAAGGACGAGACGCATGGGCGGCTTTTTTGGCGCGATCTCCAAGCATGACGTAACACTGGATGTCTTTTTCAATGTAGACTATCACTCCCATCTGGGCACCCGCCGGGGCGGTATGATCATCCACGATGAGGAGCGGGGGTTCCAGCGGCAGATCCATAACATCGAAAACACCCCCTTCCGCACAAAGTTCGAAAAGGACCTTTCTGGGTTCCACGGGAACAAGGGCATCGGCTGCATCAGCGATACAGACCCGCAGCCGCTGCTGGTGCGGTCCCATCTTGGGCTGTACGCCATCACCACCGTGGGCCTGATCTCCAACGCCGAGAAGCTGGTGGAGCAGCACTTTGCAGGCGGCCACCAGTTCATGGCTATGAGCTCCGGAAAGGTCAACGACACGGAGCTGACGGCAGCGCTCATCAACGAAAAGGGCTCCATTCTGGAGGGAATCCTCCACGCCCAGGAGCTGATCGAGGGGTCCTCCACCATTATGATCATGACCCCGGACTGCATTATTGCCGCCCGGGACAAGCTGGGACGGCTGCCGGTGCTCATCGGCAAGAAGGAGGATGGGTACTGCGTATCCTTTGAGTCCTTTGCCTACCATAAGACCGGCTACACCGACGCCTATGAGCTGGGGCCCCATGAGGTGGTGAAGCTCACGGCGGATGGCTTTGAGACCATCTCGCCCGCCGGGGAGGAAATGCGGATCTGCGGCTTCCTCTGGACCTACTACGGCTATCCCAACTCCCGGTATGAGGGCGTCAATGTGGAGCTCATGCGCTACAAAAACGGCGCGATCATGGCAAAAGCGGACCGGGAGCGCGGCATTGCCCAGGATGTGGACGGAGTGGCAGGTGTGCCGGATTCCGGCCTTCCCCATGCCATCGGCTATGCCAACGAGAGCGGCGTGAATTTTGCGCGTCCGTTTATCAAATATACGCCTACCTGGTCCAGAAGCTTTATGCCCACCAATCAGGACGTACGCAACCAGGTGGCGAAGATGAAGCAGCTCCCCGTGCCGGAGCTCATTGACGGGAAAAAGCTGCTGGTTATTGACGATTCCATCGTGCGGGGGACCCAGCTTCGGGAGATGCTGGACAGCTTGTACGGCTGTGGGGCCAAGGAGGTCCACGTCCGCTCGGCATGTCCGCCCATCATGTACGGGTGCAAGTATCTGAATTTCTCCAGCAGCAAGTCCGAGATGGAGCTGCTGGCCCGCCGGACCATTCAGGAGCTGGAGGGCGACGAGGGGCAGAACCATCTGGAGGAGTACGCCGACGCGGGCACCGAGCGTGGGCAGTGTATGCTCAGGCGCATCTGCGAGGAGTTCGGGTTTGATTCCCTGGGCTTCCAGTCCCTCCAGGGAGTGCTGGACGCCATTGGACTGCCGCCGGAGAAGGTCTGCACCTACTGCTGGAGTGGCAAGGAATAAGAATAAAGCGAATGGACCGCCTCATAGGCGGTCCATTCTTCTATGAATGAAGTTAGAAAAGCGGAGCGCTGAGATGTTCAGCGCTCCGCCATGCGATACGGTTTGGATTTAGCTCTGCTTTTTCTTCTTCTTTGCTACCAGGACAATGCACACAGCGGCCAGAACCACCACGGCGATGAGCACAATGATGATCACAGTGGTGTTGGAACCGGCGTCCTCCGCAGGCGCCTCGCTGGGAGCGGGAGCCTCGGTGGGCTCGGGCTCGGGCGTGGGAGCGGGGGCCTCGGGAGCGGGCTCCGCAGCAGGCTCCTCGGCGGAAGCCGCAGCCTCAGGGGCAGTTTCGGGAGCGGCCACCAGAGCGCCCTCCCAGGCGGCGTCCTCGTAGACGATGCCCTCAGGGGAGGTGGGGATGTAGTCAAGGTTTACGAACTCGTCTACATCGGTGTCAAAGGTATATTCGCCGTCGGCCACAGTGCCGATGCCGGGGACATTCTCGTAGCCGGTGAGATCGTCCTCGCCGTACTTGCCGGTGACGGTGATGGTATAGGGACTGTCGCCCTTGACATACTCGGTGCCGTCCGCACCTACGATGGACACGAGCTTGTCGTTCTCATCCTCGATCTCCGCGCCGCCGGTATAGAAATCCCGGACGATGCTGTCGCCGGTGACGGTCCACTGGGAAGCGGCGTCCATGTAGACGTCGCAGCCCCGGTTGCCGTTGTCCTCCCGGCAGAGGATGGCGCCTGTCAACTCGGAATCCTCGGTCATATAAACGCCCAGATAGCTCCAGGTGTCATAAATGATGTTGCCGTCCATGTCCTGATCCACCGTGTAAAGGACGCACTCGGAGCCGTTGGCACCGGCAGTGCCCCAGCCACGCTGGTTGGTGTTGCAGGCGCACAGCAGGAAGGTCTCCATGCCCTCGGGATACACCATCTCCACATCGCACAGGCTGATGTAGCAGTAGGTGTTGGTGGTGTAGAACATCTTGGCATTGCCGTTCTCGCTGACATTGTTGGCCTTGAGAACACCGCCCACCATGTTGCAGAAGGTGGTGCCCTCCTCCGAGTCGCCGGACATGGACTGGTAGACCATGACGTTGCAGTTTTCGTCGTCGTCAGAGGCGGTGTAGTTGCCCTCCAGATAGGAGTTGTACATGTGGAAGGGATTCCGGCCCTCGAAGCAGATAGCCTGGGCGTTATTAGCCTGCATGGTGGCGTTGGACACGGTGATGTCCGCCACACAATAGACCGCGGGGGAACCGGTGCCCAGAGAACCATTGGCGATATAGGTGCCGCCGTCGATGGTCATGATTCCGCTGCCCCGGTCAGAGCGAATGGCCGCGGAGGAGCCGCCCTCGGTGGTGACGGTGCAGTCTTTCGCGTGCAGGGTGCCGCCGCCGGCAACCATAATGCCGCCCGCGCCGCCTTCACCGGTGGTGGTGACGGTGACGCCATCCAGGTCAATGGTGGAAAAACCATAGGCAAAGATGCCGTTGGCGCCCTTGGCAGCGGTTTCCACGGTGCCGCCGTCAATGGTCAGGGAGGCGGGGGTGGTCGCATCCTCGGAATAAGAAAGGACGCCGGAGTTCACGCCGTAAAAGCTGCCGTCGTCGCCGGTCATGTCGCCGGCTGTCTTGGTGACGGTGGTATCTTTCATGGAGGCCGTTACGCCGGGGCCTACCCGCAGGGCAACC
>CABSAB010000195.1 GCA_902475515.1 uncultured Eubacteriales bacterium
GATACTTTGGCATACCCATAGCCGCGGGCTGCCCCTTTGTGGTGGTGGCGAATAAGCTGGATAAGCTGAAAAAGCGGGAGATCGAACCGAATCTTGCCTGCATCCGTGAGGTATTATCTCTCAGTGATGACACGGTGCTGCTGCCATTTTCGGCAGAGAAGGGCATCGGGCGGGATGAACTGACGGGATTGATCGAAGCGGCGGCCAGGGGAGAGTTTGCAGAAGTATGAGCTGCGAAAAAAAGCGAATAACAAAGAGCCGATGCTGCGGTGTATTCCGCAGACATCGGCTCTTTTCGCTTATTTTCCTGAACCCGGGAGAAGTTTGCTTGGGATATTTATGTGGTCCAGCCAGGCATACAGGCAATCGGCCTTGGATGGATATACGAAATTATTGGGCTTAAAGCATAGCGGAAAAAGGTTCTCGCACAAATGATTCCATATAGAATCGTCATAAAAGGCATTCCAGTCATAATTTTGCCCCAAAGATGCCAGCATAGAAGAAAGCCTATCGACATCCAGACTGCGAAGATTGCCCAGATATTGCGTATGAGCGCCAACATTGCCGTAATACAGATCAAGCTCCTGCGTAATATGAAAGAATACCCAGTTGGGGGCACGCCGCAATGCGTTTCTATAGTCAAATCCATGCGTCGTCAAATCCTGAAGCACGGCAGTTTCGGAATGTTCGACGCAGTGTTGGACCAATGAAGCGGAGGGTATTCCATGACCTTCCGCAGCATGTGCGATCTTTATGCACGCCTCATAGTCTGCCCGAAAAGACTGGAACCCCCGCATTCTGGCTGTCGGTACATAAAGTGGAACGGTCAAACGTGCGGATGCATGATATGGAGAAATCCTGTTCAAGACTGAATGGATATCCTGTGCCAATGGCCGAGAAACCATCAAATTCCAAAGCAGCTTAAACCCATTATGCGCCAACATATCTGCGGCACGAAACAATCCGTCATAGGAACCGCAAGTTTGCGTCACCTGATCATGATTATGTCGATCGCCGTGAAGTGCAAGCATAAAACCGGCAGCGCCAAGGTCTTGCAACCGCTCCAGTACTGCTGTGAAGTCCTTTCTGGACAAAAGTGCAAGGCCTGTTGTAGGGACAAAATCCCGGAAGGAAACATACGGGGAAAGCTGCTCTTTGCATATCTCCAGGATATCCACAAGGTTGGGGTGACAAAACATTTCATTGCCCAATGTGACGGAAATATCTCCCTCAAGGCGGCCAAGAACCGGGCGAAGCCGCTTGACACAAAGTTTAAAATCCTCCAGGATCATCGCCGGGGCGGGGCCACCGTCTACATAGCAGTGGGCGCAATTGGTGCTGCATCCGGCTATGGTGATTTCAAATGTATATTTCATAATATAATTCTCCTGTTTTAGATTAATTTGACCTCCAAAACAGGTGTGGCGGCATAGATGCCGCTCTATACACGTGCCGCCACGGCCCGTTTTGTATAGAGCGTTTCGAGCATATGCGGCGGTAAACCATGCAAAAGCATGTCCATCCCTCCATTTCCTAGGGGAATTATATCACGGAGACTGCCAGGGAGCAAGGTTTACTGAGAAGGGCGCACCTTGCTATTTACAAAATTTCGTGATATACTGAGTTTTTAGCAGGAGGGAAGATGCAATGCATGGGTTTCAAAGCTGGCTTTCCCAGTTGGATTTCAGTATGCTGTGGAATTATGCGGTCATTATTGCGGCATCGATGCTGTGCATCATGTTTCATGAGGTCTGCCACGGCCTGACAGCGCTGAAGCTGGGCGACACCACAGCCAAGGACGCCGGACGGCTGACCTTTAATCCCATCAAACATATTGACCTGTGGGGGCTTTTGATGATGGCGGTTTTTAAGTTCGGTTGGGCAAAGGCGGTGCCGGTAGACATGCGCCGGTTCAAGCATCCCCTTCGGGATATGGCCATCACCGCGGCAGCCGGACCCCTCTCGAATGTGCTGCTGGCCTATGTGGCGCTGTGCATCCAGGCGGGAGCTTTGTATGTGAATTTACGCACCAGTGGAGCTATCTCCGGTTTTGTGGTACTTTTCTTTGAATATGTGGCAGTCCTCAGCGTGGGACTTGCGGTGTTTAATGTGATCCCAATTCCGCCGCTAGATGGTTCCAAGGTGCTGGGTGCCTTTTTGCCGAAGAAGTTTTACTATCGGGTTCTGCGGTATGAGCGCTATGGATTTTTGATCCTGATGGCAGTTCTGTATCTGGGAATACTGGATACACCGCTGAATTTCTGCCGCTCAGCGCTGATAAACGGACTTTCCCGGATCGCGGTATTTCCCTTCTATATTCTCCAGTATTTTTTTGGATAACGAGGAGCTTTCCATGAACGAGCCGACCTATCATCTGAGCCATGTGGTGAAGTCCAAGAATGCGGAGCCGGAGGATTTTTCCGGACCGCTGGATGTGATCTTGCTGCTGCTCAGCAAAAACAAAATAGAAATACGGGATATTCAGATCGCTGTGATCCTGGAGCAATACCTGGCGTATTTGGACGAAATGAAGCGCATGGACCTGGAGATTGCCAGTGAGTTTATTACTATGGCGTCACATCTGGTGCTCATCAAGACCAAGATGCTTTTGAGTGAGGCGGAACAGCAGGAGGGCCTCAGCGAGATGGAGCTGCTGATCCAGTCCCTGGAGCAGCGCCAGCGCCAGGAGATCATGGAGAAGCTTCGGCCTCCTGCGGCATATTTGGAGAGCCGCAATGACATTGGCAGAAATACCTTTGTGAAAAATCCCGAACCCCTGCGACGGGATACGACCTATCGTTATCAGCACGACAAGCAGGATTTGGTGCAGGCGTTATTTCAAATTCAAGACCGCAGCAAGGCAAAACTGCCGTCGCCCATTACAGCATTCCAGGGGATCGTGGGGAAAGAACCCTATCCAGTGGAGAAGAAGGCGGCAGAGCTGTTGAAACGGCTGATCTCAAAAGGAAAGCAGCGGCTCAAAAGCCTGTTTCGCGGAAACCGCTCGCGGTCAGAGGTGGTTGCTACGTTCCTCTCCTTGCTGGAGCTATGTAAGCTGCGCTCTGTTGAGATCCGGGAAGAAGCCGGGGACTATGACGTGACATACTTGAAAATGCCTGATGAAAGCGAGGTGCAGGAGTGATGGAATGCGAGGATATTCGCCGGGGGCTGGAGGCGATCCTGTTTGCGGCTGGAGACCCGGTTGGTGCGGAGCGTATGGCGGCCTCTATGGGCATCCCGGTGGATGATGTGCATACCGAGGTAAAAGCGCTGATGGACCTATATAGCTTTGAGCGCCGCGGCATGCGGATCATTCAGGTGGAGGACGCTTATCAAATGGTGTCAGCCCAGGAACAGGCAGACCTGATCACCCGCGCACTGGAAACCAGGAAGCCGCCCAAGCTCAGCGCCTCGGCATTGGAGACCCTGACGGTGATCGCCTATTATCAGCCCACGACCAAGGCGTTTGTGGAGCAGATTCGTGGGGTGGATAGCTCCTACACCATCAGCGCGCTGCTCAGCAAAAGCCTGATCGAGGAACAGGGGCGGCTCAGCGTTCCTGGTCGGCCGATCCTGTATGGAACGACACCTGATTTCTTGCGTACCTTCGGTCTGAGTTCTTTGGATGAGATGCCTGAGGTGGACTTACCTCAGGGCGGCGTTGACGCAGAGCAGGTGGAGATGCAGCTGGCCATCGAAGAAAGCGGGGAGGGCTGATGCTTGCCCTGTGGATCCTGCTTGGGATCGTACTTTTTGTGGTGCTGCTGGGCTTTCTTCCCGTAAGCGTCATGGCGGAATATCAGACGGCTGGCACTACGGTTTTTGCCCACTTAGGGCCGATTCGGTTCCGCGTATATCCAGGAAAAGCAGATGAAAAACCGGAAGAAACACCTCCGGAGAAACTGCCGGAGAAAAAAACAGCTTCGAGAACAGGATCCCCCAAGGGCGGCAAGCTCGGACCTTTCAAAGAGCTTGTTGACTTAGTGCTCCGAGCCCAGGCAGATCTTCGAAATAAGCTGTGCGTCCGGGAATTGATCATATATCTCACCGTTGGCGGGAAGGGAGATGATCCGGCCGCCGCTGGAATCTTGACCGGAAGCGCCTGGGCGGCACTGGGAGGATTGATCCCACTGCTGGAGAGCAGTTTTCGGATCAAAAAACGTGATTTCCAAGTAGGAGTAGATTTTTTATCGGAAGAAACACTTCTGTATGCCAAGGCCACGGCAGCAATTTCCCTGGGTGCGGTGTTTCTGTTTTCTGTACCATTTTAA
>CABSAB010000196.1 GCA_902475515.1 uncultured Eubacteriales bacterium
ATAAGGTACATTCCTCCTGTAAGTAAAAATGATTTTTGGTAGTTTGTTGGCTGGAAAGAGATCATGGGATGCATATGGGGAGGCCCCCGGCCTCGGCTGGGCAAAGGGAAATCCGGGCGGTTTATATCCGCCCAGACTACATGGTCATTTCGTGGCATTCGTTCTGCTCCTGATGCTGGTTGAACTGGATGGGACGGAATCCCACGCGGTCGCAGTAGAAGAACTCGCTGCCGGAATCATCGTACAGCTCCACCACATCGGACAGAGCCATCCGGTAGCCCTGATACTCGGGAGGCGGGCTGTCCCGGCAGATGGCGTAGATCTGCTCCAAATCGTTGGTACCCAGATCGCCGTCAAAGACCTGCGTATAATTGTCTGCGTCCGGTTCTCCGAACCGCTGAATCAGATCCTCATATCCGATAAAGCGCATGGTGACATCCACGCCTTTCCGGAGCTGCCAGATGCGGCAGCCTTTTTGCGGCTGCCCCAGCTCCTCGCCGGGCGCCTCTCCGGCTGCAAGGCGGTCAAATACGCCTTCCTTCCACTGAGGCGTCAGATTCAACCGGGCCAGGTAGCGGGACAGCTCATCCGTCTGGAACATCTCGTCTACGACAGCGGCGTCATCCTTCACATAGCCCACCGTGTTGCCATAGAAGATCAGACGGTTTCGATTGTCTATTGTGAAGCGAACCAAAATCACATCACCTCCCTTCAGGGCGAGCAGCTCACATCTGCTGGCTCATGGCCTGGTCGGGAGCGTCGCCTTTCTGCTCCTGCTGCTCCTGGAGCTTCTGCTCGTAGGCGTCGTTGACGGCGTCCACCAGAGCGTTCCGGGCTTCGGCGGTGATGGCGTGGAAGGTGTCGTTGTACTTGGTCTCACCGTTTTTCTTGTAGGAGTCCTGGGGCATGGAGATGAAACGGCCCTTGTCGGACTCGATGACCCGGATGCCGTGGACGGCAAAGGCCCCACCGATGGTGGCGCTGGCGAAAGCTTTTGTCTTGAAATCTCCGTCCACCAGACGGTCGATCCGCGCCTCCACCTGGGGCGTGGTGGTTTCCTGCTGTTTCTTTTTGGTCGCTGCCATGGTTATCAAGCTCCTTTCACTCACATGGATGGGGTTGTCATGCCGGCAGATTCGGCAGGATCTTCCCGCCGGATCTGTTCCAGGCTTTCTCTTGCCCAGTCGGGCAGATGTTTTTCCTTGAGAATGCCGATGAAATCGCTCCGGTTCCACCGGGTTCGCTCCCCGTCACCGAGGCAGGTGGCGTATACCGCTCTGCCCGCGGCGTTGGGGGCGCAGCCGAAGCCGCCGGTCGCCAGCCAGAGCTGATTCTCCGGCGCCCAATAGGACTCCTTCAGCGTGAATGGACTCATGACCAGCACCTTGCCCTCCAGCTCCTGCCCGGTCATATCGTCGCAGTGGGAGCGCACAAACATCCCAAGCGCATCCTGGGCGTCGCGAAACTCATTTACGAAGATGTCCAGAACACCGGCGTGACTTTCCACCATGAACTCATAGTTTCGGTCGCTGCGGGGGATAAAGGTCGCAGCGGCCCATTCCTTGTTCCGGCGGCTGAAGCGCCCATCCTCCGGTTTCAGCTGAATGGTGGCGGCCAGCACCCATCCCACACGCTTGAAGCCAAAGTCCTCGATGACGCCCCTGGCGCAGTCGTGACTCAGGTGCATCCCGTCAAAACCCCTGCGGATGGCCTCCTCGATGGCCTGCTTACAGGCGATGTTCTCCAAGTGGCTTGCCCGCCAGAGAGCCACCTCGTTTTGCCGTTTGGCCTCGGAGATGGAACTGAGGTAGAGGTAGGCGTGATCCTTAGTCATCGTCCTCGTCCTCATCCAGCTCCATGACTGCCTTGACCAGCTTCTCGAAACCGGCCCTGTCGATGCCGAGCTGTTCCAGGCTCTTGTCCAGCTCGGCCGCCCACTTGGTCTTGCGGTCATCGGATACCACCAGAACAGCGCCGTCCACGCTGACCACACGGAGGTTGTCGTGCAGGATGCCGGCATCCGCAAAGGCCTCTGCAGGGATGGGCAGCATATCCTCATCGCAGCCAGAACAGCCATCGCACAGGTCCGCATCACCATCCTGCTTCTCCCATCCGGCCATCATATCCGCCCACAGGCTGTTGACCAGACGAATCAGCGCCATCATAGCGGCGGCTTTCTCCACCGGCTCCATCTCCTGCTTGAGCAGTACAATGGCGTTTTCCAAGGTATGCATCTCCAGCGTTTCCTCCCGCTCGAGGCCGCTCAGGGTGAGGGCAGCCGGCTGAATGACAGCCTTGCCGTCGTTGGTGTACTTGATAAAGGTCATCTTCATTCCTCCGTTTTATCAGATTTTGTTTTCGGTTCATGGATCAGCGTGTAGCGCCCGTCGTCTTCCTCCGCGGCTGACAGATTGAAAATGCTGAGCTGCCAATGCCTTGCGGAGTTATAGAGACGGGGATCATAGTTGGTGATGACGATCTCCTCGTATTCACTTCCGGCCTTCTGGGACATACTGTTGGGGCGTGTGGTGTAGAAGATGTAAAACTCCTTGTACAGATCCACGATGAAGGGACAGTAGTTGTAGGAAACCATCACATACCCCTGGCACTCCAGAAGCGCATCGTGGAGGCGCTGGTGGCCTTCCTTGGGAAAGCCCACCGCATAGCAGTCCTCCGCATCGTAGTAAGGCGGGTCACAGTAGAAGAATGCGTCTTCCCGGTCATATTGACGGATGAGGTCGACGCAGTCCTTGTTCTCGATGACCACCTCAGCCAGCCTGCGGGAGCACTCCCAGACCAGATGGAAAAAGCGGCGGATGTCGCAGGATTTTCCGGCGAAAGATTTTGCGCCGCCGCTGAAGCTGTACCGGATGAGCTTGAAATAGTCGGCGGCTCGCCGCACATCTCCGCGAGGCGCCCGTTCCAGCATCATCCTTCGGATGGTTTTGGCATCCGGCGGTTCCAGATACCGCTGGGTCAGCTCCATCTCCTCGTCCAGATAGTCATCGGTGAATTCCTCACGGGAGAAAAACTTATACAGCACATTGAAGTCATCACGGGTGTTCAGCGGCAGAAAGCCAAGCTCCAGAAGGAGCGCCATGGTTCTGTTTTTGACACAGCAGAACAGATTGGTCAGGTCGCCGTTGAAATCGTTATAAACCTCCATGCATCCCTGCTGGATCGGGCGGCTCAATGTCACTGTCCCGCTGCCGCCGAACACATCGATAAACCGGGAATAGCGCGAGGGGGACAGCTTATGGATCAGCCAGAGCAGCTTGCTTTTGCCTCCCACCCAGGGGATGAAGCTTTTCAAGCAGTATCACCTCCCTCCAGGGGGAGGGATATCTGGCCGCTGTCGGTAAATTGCTCCAACGCTTTGGTGAGGCCGCGCTCGGCATGGGCGATCTTCTTGATCCTGCTTCGGAGCTGCCGGATCGTCCTCTGCAGTTCCTCCTCGGTGTCGGCGTAATAATAGCCGGAATCAGAGCTGCAAATGGGGATGCCATCCCCGCGCAGGCAGTTGATCGTGCGGCGAAGGTCAGGTCCGCGAATCTGAAAAGCGGCCTCCAGCTCACGGCTGGGGACGACTCTCAGCTCTCCGCGGTGATACTCCTTCAGGTGCTTGGCGATAGGGTTGTCCGTCGTCATGAAGACTCCTTTCCGGGACAGTTACCCGGAAAGAGCGCAAAAAAAGCAGGGGCCGTCAGTCCCTTTCGGGTAACGGCCCCTGTGGTGTTATGAAGTTTGTTGTGCTGCTCTGTTCACCTCCATCCAGCGGGGGAAGATATTCTACATCTGCATGGTCTGACCGGTATCCGGCTGGCTATACTCAAAGTTGAGTTCCGTGCCATTCCAGGATACAAACCCATGTTCTGCGGCGGACAGGCCCATGCGCTTCATTTTATAACAGGCATATTCTTCAGCGTCAAAGCAGGCGGCGAGCAGTTCGTCTTTGGGATAGATGCCATCCCGCATTGCCAACTCTTTTCCGTAATCGGCAAGATCCATATCACGGGGCATGAAGTGATAGCAGCGGAGATTTTGGGCTAAATCCAGGGCGTAATCCAGGCGGTGGCAATCCTCCAGCTCCATAACCGCCATAAATTTATCCAACCATCTGGGTTCTCCTTGTCCCTGCTCGCTCCAGATGTAACCAAAGTCGATGGCATGGCGGATGAGCTGGGCGGCGGAGTCATACTGGGAGGGGATGTCTTCCAGTTGGGGCAGACAACAGTCC
>CABSAB010000197.1 GCA_902475515.1 uncultured Eubacteriales bacterium
GTGCCTTGAGCTGGGCCTTATCTCCCCCGTCCTCATCGACTATGCCCATACCCCCGACAGTCTGGAAAATGTCCTGACCTCCGTCCGGGGCTACTGCAAGGGCCGCCTCATCGCCGTATTTGGCTGCGGCGGCGACCGGGACGCCACCAAGCGCCCCATCATGGGAGAAATCGGCGCCCGCCTGGCGGATATCCCCGTCATCACCTCCGATAATCCCCGCACCGAGGACCCGAACAAGATCATCGAAGATATCCTGGCGGGCATCCCGGACCGGAGCCGCTGTG
Source organism: uncultured Eubacteriales bacterium (assembly GCA_902475515.1). Taxonomy (GTDB): domain Bacteria; phylum Bacillota; class Clostridia; order Oscillospirales; family Oscillospiraceae; genus HGM13006. The sequence goes on from CABSAB010000197.1 coordinate 285, forward strand.
TGGTGGTAGAGAACCGCCGCACCGCCATCCGCCGGGCCATGGACCTGGCACAGAAGGATGATATCATCGTCCTGTGCGGCAAGGGCCATGAGACCTATCAGATCCTCGGCACCGAAAAGACGCACCTGGATGAGCGGGAGGAAGTCCTGCAGCATCTTGCAGCCAAGGAGGGACGGTGAGCCATGAGACCGACAACACTGGAGCAAATCGCCGCCTGGTGCGGCGGAACTGTGGACAAGGCCTGCGCGGCGGTCACCGTCACCGGCCTCACCCATGATTCCCGGGAAGTCACCGCCGGTGACCTGTTCTTCGCCCTCCAGGGCACGGCCGACGGCCATGATTTCGTCGCTGCCGCCAAGGCGGCCGGAGCCGTTGCCGCTGTGTGCACCCATCCGGTGGAGGCAGACCTCCCCGTGGTCCTGGTGGAAGATACCCGCAAGGCCCTCCGGGAGATCGCCGGATACTATAAGGATACCCTGGAGTGTACCACCGTTGCCATCACCGGCAGCGTGGGAAAAACCACCACCCGCACCATGATCTCGGCCCTTCTGTCCGAAAAATACCGGACCTTCGGCACGGTCAAGAACTATAATAACGATATTGGCCTCCCTGTGACCCTGGGCAGAACTCCCCAGGACTGTGAGATGCTGGTGCTGGAGATGGGCATGAACCACTTCGGCGAGATGCGCCTTTTAACCTCCATCGGCCGTCCGGATGCCGTGGTCATCACCAATATCGGCAGCATGCACATCGAGAACCTGGGCAGCCGGGAGGGCATCCTCAAGGCAAAGCTTGAGATATTAGAGGGCCTGCGTCCCGGCGGCGTGTGCTTCTTCAATGGTGATGAGCCCCTCCTGTGGGACCTGAAGGCCAAGAACGAAAACCGCACCTGGTATTTCGGCGTGGAAAACCCCGCCTGCGATCTCCGGGCCGAGGACATCGAGCTGCTGGAGGGCAGGAGCCGCTTCCGTGTGGTGGGCGTGGGCCACGATTTCCCTGTGGAGCTTGCCGTAGGGGGCCTTCATAATGTCCACAATGCCCTGGGCGCCATCGCCGTGGCCCTGTACTATCAGGTGCCCGAGGCGCAGATCCAGCATGCCATGGCCCACTACGTGAATACCAGCCAGCGCCAGCAGACCATACACTGGAACGGCTATACCATCATCGACGACACCTACAACGCCGGCCCGGAATCCACCGAGGCGGCCCTGCGGGTTTTGAAGGATACCTCCGGTTCCGGCGAAAATCCCAAGCATATCGCCGTCCTGGGCGACATGCTGGAGCTGGGGAACCATGCCAGCGCCGAGCATCACCGCATCGGCCGGGTGGCGGCCTATAAGGCGGATTTGATCCTGACTTATGGCCCGCTGTCCATCCATACGGTCCAGGGTGCCGTCACCGGCGGCATCAGCCAGCGCTGCGCCATGAACTTCACCAGCGCCGAGGAACTCATCAATGTGCTCCGCAGCCGGGCAAAACCCGGCGATGTGCTGCTGTTCAAGGGCAGCCACGGTATCCACATGGAGGAGCTTTTGAAGCAGTTCATGCAGGACGACTCATGACGAAGTATCCGTACGGATACAAAGTTATATTCGGAGGATTTGGGATATGCAAAGCATCATAACTTGCCTTGTGGCCTTTGTGGTCAGCGTCATCGCCGGAAAGTTCATCATTCCGGCGCTTCGGGCTCTTCATGTGGGCCAGAGCATTCGGGAGGTAGGCCCCACCTGGCACAATTCCAAGCAGGGCACCCCCACCATGGGAGGCTTGATCTTCATGCTGGGCGGTTTGGTCGCCTGCGTCGTCTGCGGCATCTCCGCCGTCAGAGATGGGGACTATACCCACCTGATGATCTTCGGCTTTGCCATGGTCTTTGGGATCATCGGCTTCCTGGACGATTTTATCAGCGTCAAGAAGAAGCGCAACCTGGGCCTCACCGAGATCCAGAAGCTGCTTCTGCAGCTGCTGGCGGCAGCGCTGTATCTGCTGCTGCTCCGCCGGATGGGCCACCTGAGCTCGGAGCTCTATATCCCCTTTGCCAATACCACCATCGCAATTCCCTGGGTGCTTTACTTACTGCTCAGCATTTTCATCATCGTGGGCACCGTCAATGCGGTGAACATCGTCGACGGCGTCGATGGCCTGTGCTCCTGCGTCACCGTGCCCGTGATGATCTTCTATAGCCTGGTAGCCTGGAAATGGCACCAGATGGGCGCGTCCCTGGTTTCCGCGGCCCTGGTGGGCGGACTTTTGGGTTTTTTGGTCTATAATTTCCACCCGGCCAAGGTCTTTATGGGGGATACCGGTTCGCTGTTTTTGGGCGGGGCCGTGTGCGGCCTGGCCTATGCCATGGATATGCCCCTGATTTTGGTGCTGGTGGGGATCATCTACATCGTGGAGACCCTCAGCGACATCATTCAGGTGACCTATTTCAAGCTCACCCACGGCAAGCGCATCTTCCGCATGGCTCCCCTGCACCATCATTTTGAAAAGGGCGGCTGGAGCGAGGTGAATATCGTTGTGGTCTTTTCGGCCATCACCGTGGTGTTCTGCATCCTTGCTTATTTAGGCGTAATGAATCGAATTTGACAGAGGAGGGGCCGCATGGGAAAAGCTCGGCTGCCGGACGTAGAAAAACGGGAACAGGCGGGCCTTGTGGATCTCCCATTTCTGGCCCTTTCCATTCTGCTCACGGCGCTGGGCCTGGTGATGATCTTCTCCGCCAGCTATGCCCGGGCCCTGTATGAGACCGGAGACAGCGCCTATTTCTTCAAGCGCCAGCTGATGTTCGCCATCGTGGGGATCATCGCCATGATCTTCGTCAGCCGGATGCGCCCGGAGCTCATTCGGAAGCTGGCCTTTCCTGTCCTGGGTGTGTCGATCCTGTTTTTGATCCTGGTGTTCGTGCCGGGCATCGGCCAGTCGGAGAACGGTGCCACCCGTTGGGTGCGCCTGGGCTTCTCCTTCCAGCCCTCAGAGATCGCCAAGCTGGGGGTGATCCTCAGCTACGCCGCCATGATCTCCGTATTTCAGGAGAAAATGGAGACCTTCCGCTGGGGCATCATGCCCTTCGGCGCCATTCTTTTGGTGATCATCGTCCTTTTGCGCCTGGAACCGCACAATTCGGCCATCGTCATCATCACCTGTACGGCCGGAGCTATGCTGTTTCTGGGGGGCGTCAAATACCGCTGGTTCGTCCTGGGCGCCACCGTGATGCTGCTTGGCATCGTGGTGATCCTGGGCGCCGGAGGCTACGAAGCCTCCCGGATCACCGCCTGGCGGGACCCCTTTTCCGATCCCACCGACGACGGCTATCAGATCATCCAGTCCCTCTATGCCATCGGCAGCGGCGGCCTTTTGGGCCTGGGCCTTGGCCAGGGGCGGCAGAAGTACCTGTACCTTCCGGAGGAGCATAACGACTATATCTTTTCCATCGCCTGCGAGGAGCTGGGCCTGGTGGGTGCCGTAGCCATCCTGCTGCTGTACGCCCTCCTGATCCTCCGGGGCTATTGGATCGCCATGCACGTCCGGGACCGCTTTTTGTCCCTGACCGTGGCGGGGATCACCACCCTCACGGCGCTCCAGGTGTTTTTCAATATCGGCGTTGTGACGAATCTCCTGCCCTCCACCGGCATCTCCCTGCCGTTTTTCAGCTACGGCGGCACCGCCCTCCTGATCCAGCTGGGCGAAATGGGCATCATCCTGGGCGCTTCCCGCCAATGCTCGGCGGGGTTCCTCTGATCGGCTGGAAAGCCCAAGGACGTCCCGGAGAAAACTTTGCAAGACGTTTCTGCGCGGCCATAAGGCACAGGCTTGCCTGGCCGCGCTGCATGTATTATAATATAAGCGTTCAACCTATTTTTGAAGGAATCATGCTATGAATGTAATTTTCACCTGCGGCGGCACCGGCGGGCATATCAGGATGATCTCCCGGGCCCGCCGCCGGCTGCTG
>CABSAB010000198.1 GCA_902475515.1 uncultured Eubacteriales bacterium
CGGCCAATCTGTAAAACCCCGCCAGGGCCCCGATGGCCGTGTGGGTGGGAAAATCCGCAGGCGCTTTCCCAAGGATGCGCCGCCCCAGCTCCACCGCCGCCAGAAATCCCGACGCGCTGGACTCCACATAGCCCTCCACCCCGGTCATCTGGCCTGCAAAGACCACCATAGGGTCCTTTTTCGCCGCATAGGTGCGGTCCAGCAGACGGGGAGAATCCAGATAGGTGTTCCGGTGCATGACGCCGTAGCGCAGATACTCGGCGTTTTTGAGGGCGGGGATCATGGAGAACACCCGCTTCTGCTCCGGCCATTTCAGATGGGTCTGGAAGCCCACAATGTTATAGATGCTGCCGCCGGCGTTGTCCTTGCGGAGTTGCACCACGGCATAAGGCTCTTTCCCGGTCTTGGGATCTTTCAGTCCCACGGGCTTCAGAGGGCCGTAGCGCAGGGTATCCACGCCCCGCCGGGCCATGACCTCCACGGGCATACAGCCCTCAAAGACCTTTTTATCCTCGAACCCGTGGACCTCCGCCTCCTGGGCGTTTGCCAGCTCCCGAACAAAATCCAGATACTCCTGCTCGTTCATCGAGCAGTTTACATAATCCGCAGTCCCCTTGTCGTACCGAGAGGCGAACCAGCAGTGGTCCATGTCCAGGGATTCAAAGCTGATGAGGGGCGCGGCGGCGTCATAGAAGTTCAGGCCCTCCGCGCCATCGAAGTAGTCCACAATGGCTGCCGCCAATGGGTCTGAGGTCAGCGGGCCGGTGGCGATGAGCACCGGGCCCTCGGGGATCTCGGTCACTTCCTCATGGACCACGGTGATGTTCTCCTGCTCCGTGATCCTCCGGGTAATGGTCCTTGCAAAGGCCACCCGGTCCACCGCCAGGGCGCCGCCGGCTTCCACCCGGTTTGCCTCAGCGCTTTCCATCGCCAGGCTGCCCAGATGCCGCAGTTCTTCCTTTAAAAGCCCCACGGCATTGGCCAGGGAATCCCCCCGCAGGGAATTGGAGCACACCAGCTCCCCGAACAGCTCCGAGTGATGGGCCGGGGTCATCTTCTCCGGCTTCATCTCCACAAGCTTCACCGAAAGGCCCATACGCGCAAGCTGCCAAGCCGCCTCGCTGCCCGCAAGGCCCGCGCCCACCACAGTCACATCATGGCTCATGATTTTGCCTCGCTTGATTTCTTGGTGGCGGTCTTCTTCGCTGTGGTCTTCTTGGCCGTGGCCTTTTTCACCGCTGTTTTCTTAGCCGCCGGCTTCTTTGCCGCGGTTTTTGGGGCCGTTGTTTTCTTTGCTGTGGCCTTCGCTGCCTCCCCGGCGGCGGACTTTTCGGCGTCTCCGGTCTCCTCGGTTTTTTTCCTCCGGTAGCCGCCCCGCTGCTCCTCGGGGGTGAAGTTCTCGCAGTCCTCGTTGATGCAGAAGGTCTTCTTCTGGCCCTTGCCGGACTTCTTGAACAGGGTCTGGCCGCAGTAGGGACAGTCCTCCGCCGTGGGCACATCCCAGCTCATAAAGCCGCACTCCTTGCCCTTTTCACAGGCGTAGTAGGCGTAGCCCCGCTGGCTCTTGCGCTTGAGCATGCCGCTGCCGCACTTGGGACACCGTCCGGGCATGCGCTCTGCCAGAGGCTTGGTATTTTTGCATTCCGGGAACCCCGGGCAGGCCAGGAACCGGCCAAAGCGGCCGATCTTGATGACCATTTTCCGCCCGCACAGTTCGCAGACCTCGTCGGTCTCCTCATCGGGCACCTTGAGGCGGACGCCCTCCAGGGCCTTCTCCGCATCCTCCATCTCCTGATGGAAGTCCTGATAGAAGTCCCGGAGCACCTGCTTCCATTCTACTTCGCCAAGCTCCACCTTATCCAGCCGCTCCTCCATATGGGCGGTGAATTCCACATCGATGACATCGGTGAACCGGTCCTTCATGAGCCCCGTCACCACCTCACCCAGGGGCGTGGGGCTCAGGCGCTTGTCCTGCTTGATGACGTATTCCCGGTCCAAGATCGTGGAGACCGTGGCAGCGTAGGTGCTGGGCCGTCCCACCCCCTGCTCCTCCATGGCCTTGACCAGGGTAGCCTCGGTATACCTTGCCGGGGGCTGGGTGAAGTGCTGGGCCTTTTCCTGACCGGAAAGCAGCACCGTCTCCCCCTCCTGTAGATCCGGCAGCGGGGTGCTTTTCTCCTCGGTCTCGTCGTCCTTGCCCTCTTCATAGACGGCAATGAAGCCCGGGAACTTGACGCTCTGATGATTGGCCCGGAAAATGTGCCCGGCGGACACGGTATCAATGGACAGGGTATCATACAGGGCGTTGGACATCTGGGAGGCCACAAAGCGGCTCCACACCAGGCGGTAAACCTTATACTGCTCCGTGGTGAGGCTCCCCTTGATGGAGTCCGGGTCCAGGTCCACATTGCTGGGCCGGATGGCCTCGTGGGCATCCTGGGCGGCATTCTTGGTCTTGTAGCGCCGGGGGCCCTCTTTATAATACTTCTCGCCGTAGCGGCTCTTGATAAACGCGCCCGCGGCGGCCAGCGCCTCCTCGGAGAGCCGCAGGGAATCGGTACGCATATAGGTGATCAGGCCCACGGTGCCCTGTCCGGCAACATCCACGCCCTCATAGAGCTGCTGGGCGATGGCCATGGTGCGCAGGGGGGCGCGGGGGTCTTCTTCTTCTCGGACTTCTTCACTTGGGAGACCACGAAGGGGGCGTTTTTCACGTCCGCGAGGATCTCGTCCACCTCTTTTTCACTGTGAAGCTCCCGTTTTTTATTTTCGCCGTGATAATGGGCGGTATATTTGCCGGGCCCCGCCTGGCGCTGGAGCTGCACATCGATGCTCCAGTACTCCTCCGGCTGGAAGGCGCGGATCTGCTCCTCCCGCTCCACCACCATCCGGGTGGCCACGGACTGAACCCGTCCGGCGGAAAGACCCCGGCGGACCTTCTTCCAAAGAAGTGGAGAGAGCTGGTAGCCCACGATCCGGTCCAAAATCCGCCTGGCCTGCTGGGCGTCCACCAGGTCCATGTCGATATCCCGGGGAGCCTGGATGCTGCTGTTTACCACGTTTTTGGTGATCTCATTGAAGGTCACCCGGTGGGTGCTTTCGTCCGGCAGGTCCAGAAGATACTTCAGGTGCCAGGAGATGGCTTCGCCCTCCCGGTCCGGGTCAGTTGCCAGGAAGACCCGGCGGCTGCTTTTGGCCGCGGTCTTCAGCTCGGAAATGACGTTCTCCTTGCCCTTCATGGGCACATACTGGGGCTCGAAATCCGCCTCTATGTCAACGCCCAGCTTGCTCTTGGGCAGGTCCCGCAGGTGTCCCATGCAGGCCTTGACCACATAATCCGGGCCCAGATACTTTCCAATGGTTTTTGCTTTTGCCGGGGACTCGACAATCACGAGATTTTCTGCTTTGGCCATCGTTGTTCCTCCGATGCTGTGTATTATGTAAGGTTCGATACAAAGAAATTTCCGGTCTGATGGGTCACATAGCCCTTCAGCTCCAACATGGTCATGGACGCAGTGACCTGTGCCGCAGGCAGTCCGCTTTGTGCAATGAGATCGTCCACATGCATCCGCCCGCTCTGCAGCAGAACCATCAGCTGCCGCTGCTTTTCGGTCATGGTATCCATGGTCTGCTGTAGGTCAATATAATTCCTCTTTTCCGCGTTGTCAATTCTTTTTTCGGGAATCGACGGGATCTTTGCGGATGGGACAGGGTTCTCCGGCGCTGTTTCGGGGCAGTTTTCCGGCTCCGGTTCCGGCGCTGTTTCCAGGATATCTTCCTCATCATACCGGCGCAGGGCCGGAAATCTCGCCTGATAATTTTGCAGGATATCCCACCCGCAGGTCACCAGGGACGCCCCCTCCTGAATCAGCCGGTTGCTGCCCTCGCAGCAGGCCTCCCCCAGATTCCCGGGCACCGCATAGACATCCCTGCCCTGTTCCAGGGCCCATTCCGCCGTGATGAGGCTGCCGCTTTTCAAGCCGCCCTCCACCACAAGGGTCCCCAAGGCCAGTCCGCTGAGGATGCGGTTCCGCACGGGAAAATTCATGCCCAGGGGTCGTGTACCCGGAATATATTCGCTGAGAATACATCCGCTGGCTAAGATCGCATCATAGAGCTTCTGATTCTCCCGGGGATAAACGATGTCCAGGCCGTTGCCCAGCACCGCCGCCACGGGCGCGCCCGCCCGGATGGCCCCTTCCAGCGCTCTGGCATCCA
>CABSAB010000199.1 GCA_902475515.1 uncultured Eubacteriales bacterium
TCAAGGTAAATCACCTTGATCCGCGCAGTTTTCATATTTAATGTTTCTGTGCAGGCCTCCAAGGATATCTCTGCCGGGGCATCGTACCTAAGCGCCAACACGAGCTGTCTGTGGGAAACAAACACTGTGTGATCTGTAATCACCGCCTAGACTTTAGACAAGTATTCGCTGGGGGTCTTTCCCTCATACCGCTTAAAGGCCCGGCTCATATTCAGGGGAGAGCCATATCCGGTACGCATGGCGATCTCCCGCATGCTGAGGTCTCCGCCCAAAAGCTGCTTCGCCGCAGAAAGGCGGACTGACTGCAGGTACTCCAGCGCACCGCATCCATAACAGGCCTGAAAGCTCCTGGTAAGGTGGGTCGCCGTGATGTGGAGCTGATCCGCCACTAAATTCACATTCAAATTTGAGTCTGTGTAATGGGCATTGATATAAGATCTGGCTGCCTGCGCCAACTGACGCGTTGCGCTGCCAGTGGGGCGCCAATTGGCTGACAGCGTGTCAAAAATAGAATCCAGCCGTGCAGCCAGATCTTCGATACTTGTGCATCCCAACAGAACATCCGGAACTCCGGCCTGCTTCAGGACCTCCGGCAGCCCCAGTGCGTTGCAGGTCTGGTACAGGGACTGGATCAGATAATCAATTAACGCGGACAGACGGAACCGGATCATATTGGGAGGCGGTGGAGCGTTCAAAAAATCCGCAATGATCGTCTCGCGAAAAAACTCCTTCGCCTTTTGGAACGCGCCGGTTTCCAGATATTCATTGAACTGCTCGTTCATGGTCTTTACAAAGATTGGAAACCCCTGAGCCGGACTGACGATATGGTCATAAAACAGCAGGGACGGTGCGTGGCCGCCCATGGTGATCCGGTAATCATGCAGGGTATCGATCTGCTTGCGCAGAGCAGGCAGAGACGCCAGGCCGGAACCCAATTCACTCACAGAGACCTCAAAGGTCTCGCCGCAGTGCTTTTGGACCAGTGTGTTGATCTGCCTGCTCAGGGAGCAGATCTCCTCATAGAAATCTCCCGTATGGGCCGCGAAATTCAAAACGCAGATGATACGCCCACCGCCGTCGCAGGTAAGTCCCACATGGCGCAGGTTTGTGACAGAGAGGATCAAATTCCGCAGTTCCATATATCTCGGGCTGACGATCGTACTCCAAATGGGCGTTACAGACACAATATCCGGATCGGGCTTTGTGCCGGTAAAGGACAGTACGGCAAAATCATTGCTGAGAAAGGTGATCTTCATTTGATTGCGTATATATCCCAGCAATTCTTCAACTTGAGTCTCCAGGCCAAGGGCGTTGGTCAGCGCAATTACCAGCCGGTCCTGCAAATGAACCTCGCGCTCCTTTTGAAGTTCCATGAGCTGACGGGTCAGTTCTGCGGTTTGTCTGTCGGCCTGGGCCATGCTGCAACGCCCCCTTCATGTTGGAAAATGTCAGCGCTTGGTTGAAAACTGTTACTTTGCACGTATGATTCCGATATTTTCACCAGAAAATAGTCAGTTTACACAAAATATATAGCACAATATAATGGAATTGTCAATGAATGCGACAAATGCGACCTCGACAGAGAAGGAGCGTGACAACATGAATTACACATGTGACATCGTGGTGGTAGGCTCCGGCGGCGCCGGTATGGTGGCTGCCGGCCATGCCGCTGCCAGCGGTGCGAAGGTGATCGTACTGGAGAAGAACAAGCTGGTGGGCGGAAATACCTGGTTCGCCGTGGGCACCCGTTATATCAACTCCAGGCGCGGCCGGGAAAACGGCATGGGAGACCTGCGGGATGAACTGTTCCGGGAGGCAATGGCCAAGACCCAGTGGCGCAAGGACCCCAGAACGGTCCACCGCTTTTTGGACAGCTATGAGGCCGTATACAACTGGTTTGACGAGTTGGGCTTTGCGGACGACACCTATCTGAAGAAACTCGGAAACGGCATGGCCGTTTTTGAAATGCATCAGCGGAAGCCTCCGCACAAGGGCACCGAGCCATCCCGGGGGCCGGGCTTTGTGGGAAGCACCATTGTGGAGATGATGCAGGAGGTCTGCAGGAAGAACGGCGCGGAGATCCTGCCCGGGCACCGGGCAGTGAAGCTGGAGCTGGATGACACGGGTGCATTTTGCGGCGTGGAAGCTACCTGCGGCGAGGAGACGGTACATATTCAGGCTGAGGCCTGCATCATTGCCACCGGCTGCTTTTCTGCAAACAAAGAGCTGGTCACCCGGGCTTTCCCCGAGCACTTCGCCAAGCCCGGTTATTATGCCTGCATCGGACTAAGCTCCGCCACCGGCGACGGCATCACCATGTGTGAGGCGGTGGGGGCTAAGGTGCTAGACTTTGTGGAACTGGGCATGCCCGGCTTGGGCCATCACCCCTGGTCATGGAACATCCACGCTTCCTGCGGCCGGGCCAGGACCATGTGGATCAACAAGGAAGGACAGCGGATCGTGGATGAGGGCAATGTCTCCATGGACGCGGGCAAGGCGGTTGCCGCCCGCCAGCCTGACGCACTGATCTATTCCATCGTGGATCAGCAGATTCTGGAACTGCTCCAGCAGGAGATGAAAGAGACCTGCATGGGCAACGAACAGCAGTACATCGGTGATTTGAAGGAGGAGTACGCCAAGGAGGCCAGGGCCGGGAAGGTCCAATGCGTCCGCGGCGATACGCTGGAGGAACTGGCAGAGAATATGCATGCGGTGGCCGGGGTGGACGCTGGAGCGTTCCTGGCCACGGTAAAGGAATATAACCAGGCCTGTGACAACGGTCACGATCCGGTAATGCTCAAGGACCCCAAATATCTTACGCCCATTCGGAAGGGACCGTTTTATGCGGCACTGCTCCAGCGGTTCTATGAAATTACCCAGGGCGGCATTGAGGTCAACTGCAATATGGAGGTGCGTCGGGCTTCCGGCGGTGTGATCCCCGGCTTGTACGCAGGCGGAGATACGTCCAGTGCCTCCGGCAATCAGCTGAACGGCACTGGATTGGCACTGGCCTTTGTCAGCGGCTATGTAGCTGCGGATGAAGCGCTGCGCTATATCAAATCATAAGGGAGGATATGAAATGAAAATCATGAAACAGCTTGCAGGTATTCTGCTGGCCCTGGCGATAACACTGGGCCTGTTGGCAGGGTGCGGCGCCCCCAAGGATTCGGCTGCTACGTCCGATTCTGTTCCCATAGCCCGGGAAACAGCCACACCGGAGCAGACGCCGGAGGTAACCCCCGAAGAACCTTCTGTATCTGAAGTGGAGACGTCTGCTGTAGAGGAGCCTGAGGACCTGACGGTCTCCCTGCCGCTGACCACCGGCGGCGAAAGTTATTCCTATTTTGTCAGTTACCCGGGGATTTTGTCCAACTTCTTTGAGCGTCCGTTCTTTGACTATCCGGCCTGGATTGAGCTGGAAAAGCGCACCGGCGTCCATATTGAGTGGGAGCCGGTATCCGTGGAGGCTGAAATGGAGACCTTCAATCTCATGCTCACCTCCGGGGACTATGTGGATATGTTCGCCAGTGCAAAGCTGTTGGATTCCATGGATTACTATGTGGAGGAAGGCGTTGTCTGGGATCTGAAGGAGCAGGTCCAGGAATATATGCCCAACTATCTCCATAACATTGCGCAGTATCCGGAGCTGGAGGAATCCATCGGCAGCGAATCGGACAGCGGCTACTGGAGCGTTCTGCACAACTATACCAAAAACACCACCTACCAGGGCGGCCTTGTGATCCGGAAGGACTGGCTGGATCAGCTGGAGCTGGAGCTGCCTCAGACTGTGGAGGAATATCACGATGTGCTGACCCGGTTCAAGACGGAATTGGGCGCGGATGCCGCCCTGTGGATCAACAGCAGCGGAATCCTGAACAATGACTATTTTTCCTCGGCATTTGGAATCTCGGCGTGGTATAATGGAAGCGGCCAGATCCAGTACCCCATCTATCAGGTGGACGGGGAAGTCAAATACGGTCCCGCTGAGGAAGGCTACCGGAAATACCTGGAGACCATGGCCCAGTGGTACCGGGAGGGCCTGATCTATCAGGACTTCATGTCCTATACATCTTCCAATACCAATGCCCCGCAGGACATCATCACCAATGGAGACTGCGGCGTTTTCACCTCTCAGCTGACCAACATGACCCAGTATGACGGCATGGTGGAGGGCATTGATGTGGTCGCCGCGTATATCCCGG
>CABSAB010000200.1 GCA_902475515.1 uncultured Eubacteriales bacterium
CCGCAGCACCCGCCGGGTCAGCACCGTCCGGATCGGCTCCTCCCGGTGCAGCAGCAGGCCGCCGGATATCAGGAAGAACAGCGGCACCGCCGCTTTGCACAGAATGCTCAGCAGCAGGGATCCCACAAAATTCACCGTGCCGACCCCGTCGGCCATGTACAGCTCGAAGCCCCGCTCCTGAGTGTGGTTGAATACCACGCCGAATATGGCGTTCAGCCGCAGAACTTCAAAATCCAGGCGTTTTTCTTTGACCGTCTGCATAGGCGTTTCTCCTTCCCGACCCTTTCACAGCGGCATTTCATATGCCTCAGCCATTCTACGCTTCAGGGCCTCAGCCAACTGTTTTTTCAGCGTGCCATGGGTCTCTTCGTTGAATTCATATTGCTTTTGATACCGCTCTGCCTCAGGATAGGTCCAGCTGGGGCGGTATTTGTGCTCCTCCGGCTCCCAGTCATAGCGGGCTTCAATATGGGTATGCACAAAGGGATCTGTGTTCATCAGCGTGGAATAGTTGATCCGCCGGGGCTTGCACACTTCCTCAATGGCATCGCCAATGAGCGTAGTATCCAGCAGAAATTCGCTCCGCTCCCGCAAAGACAATTCCGCCAAAGAACCCACCTTGGGGTATCGGAGCAAAATACAATATCCGGGCAAAAACTGGTTATCCGCCATAACCGCAAAGCCGCTCCGCATTTTGACGATCACTGTAGGGTTCTCTCCGGAAACGCAGGAACCGATCCGGTCTTTTTTCCAATTCTCCATGAGAATATTCCTCCTTCTTTTACCGGAACACCTGCATCTCCCCATCAAATACCTCCACACGGTGTGCCCAGGAGAAATTCGGTACGCAGGACGGGGCATGCCGCTCAATCGCCTTTGTGAGGTACTGGGGATTCAGTGACGGCTCCTGGGCGCAGATGACGGTATCCAGCAAAAGCTCCTGCTCTGAGACCCGCTGCACCTCCATAGACCGGATCATAGGACGGATATCTGTCTCCGCCAGGCCCTTTTTCGTCTTTTTTCCCACAAAAAGCGTCTCCCGGACAAACAGAGCCCGCAGATTTTCCAAGGTCTCGTCTCCCGCGCCTCCGTCATATTCCAGATGGACCTGACAGCGAAGAAAGCGGAGGTTTTTTACCTTTTCCGGGCTGTCGTAGGCTGCCAGCACCCGGATGCCCGCCGGGAAATAGGGATTCAGCCGCTCGGGCAGGCTCGAAAGCTCCACGCCCTCTTCTTCCAAGGTGAAATCGAGAATCTCACACTGGCTGCTCATCCCCACGGAAAGGGGCAGCGCAATGGACACATAGGCGTGGGGGCTCATACCCTGGGTAAACTTCAAATGGAGCCCTGCCCGGAGAAAGATCCGAGGAAATAGGGCCATGGTGTCCAGATGAGAGATGTAGATGGCCTTGCCGGTCTTTTCAAACAGCAGTCTATTCATCGCAAGGCCCTCCATGGTACAGTAAATTTGCCCCGCAGCCGGTGCACATTTTCCGGCAGTCCGGGGTGATCTCCGAGCGGTAGGCGGCCTCTTTTTCCCGCCAGAAGAAGTCCTTGGGGATGCCGATGGACACCGTCTCCCACGGGAATATCTCATCTCTCCCCCGCTCCCGCTGGGCGTACCATTTGGGGTCCACGCCGCAGTCCCGGAAGGCCTGCATCCATTTATCCATATCAAAATAGTCGCTCCAGCCGTCCATTTTGCAGCCCAGTTCGTGGGCCCGCAGCAGCACGTCGCAGAGCTTCCGGTCCCCCCGGCACAGCACCGCCTCCAGCATGCTCAGGTCCGAGGGATGGTATGCGTACCGGATGGACTTGCTGGTGATCTTGGATTTCAGCAGCTGACACCGCCGCAGATATTCCTTCGGGGTGATCTGGGCCTCCCACTGGAAGGGCGTCCCATTCTTGGGCACAAAAAACGCCGTGGAGATGGTGATGGTCACGCCTCGGGACTTGTTGGGGGTATTCTCCTTCCAGGCCTTGTGGACCTTCCAGGCAAGATCGGCGATACCGATGACGTCCTCGTCGGTCTCCGTGGGAAGGCCCAGCATAAAATACAGCTTTACCTTGTTCCACCCGCCTGCAAAGGCCGTGGCGCAGGAACGGAGGATATCCTCCTCGGTAACGTTCTTGTTGATGGCGTCCCGCAGCCGCTGGGTCCCCGCCTCGGGGGCGAACGTGAGGCCGCTTTTCCGGACCTTCTGGACCTTTTCCATGAGCTCCACGGAGAAATTGTCCGCCCGCAGGGACGGCAGGCTCAGATTGATGCCCCGGGGAATGCAGTAGTCCAGCATCTTGTCCGCAAATTCCCCCAGCTTTTTATAGTCCGAGGTAGACAGACTCGAAAGGGTCATTTCATCGTAGCCGGAGTTTTCCAGAGACTTCACCGCCAGCTCATAGAGCCGCTCCGGGCTTTTGGGCCGCACAGGGCGGTAGCAGAATCCCGCCTGACAGAACCGGCACCCCCGGATACAGCCCCGGAATAACTCCAACACCGTCCGGTCATGGACGATTTGGGTGGAGGGTACAATGGGGTCTGTGGGATAATAGGCCCCGTCCATATCCTGCACAATGCGCTTTGTTACTGTCTCCGGCGCCCCCTCCAGGGGGATGATGGCCTTTATTGTCCCGTCCTCGTTATAGGTATGCTCATAGAACGATGGCACATAGACCCCCGGAATTTTCGAAACCTCCTTCAAAAATTCCCGCCGGGAAAGGCCCCGCCGCTTGGCGCTGCGGTAACATTCGATGACCTCCGCATCCAGGTCCTCCCCCTCGCCCTCCACACAGAAATCCAGGAAATCCGCCATAGGCTCGGCGTTGTAGACGCTGGTGCCGCCGGCAAAGACCATGTGCCGGAGGTCGTTTCCCCGGTCCGCCGCCCTCAGGGGGATGCGCCCCAGCTCCAGCATGTTCAGCACATTGGAGTAGGCCATCTCATAGCCCAAGGAAAAGGCGATCAAGTCAAACTCCTCCATGGGGTCGTGGCTCTCTAAGGCCCACAGGGGCAGATCGTGGGCCCGCATTTCGGCCTCCATGTCTCCCCAGGGGGCAAACATCCGCTCACACCAGACGCCCTCCATATTGTTCATGATACCATAGAGGATGCGCATGCCGATGTTGGACATACCGATCTCGTAGGTATCCGGGAAGCAGAACGCCACCCGGATCTCCACATCCTTCTTGTCCTTGATGATCTCATTGTATTCGCCGCCGGTGTACCGGGCGGGCTTCTGGACCCGCGGGAGAATCCGGTTGATTAAATCCGTCATAGAAAAATTCCTTTACTTGTATTTCATCTCGGCCACCACCTGGCCGCCGTCATTCCAGACCCGGCCGTCGCCGGACACCAGCAGTTCTCCGTAGAACTCCGTGGCCGTCTCAATGGCCAGATCATCCTGCTCGGTCTTTCCGGTCATGGTCTCCGGGTCAAAGGGCACAATGGTATATTTCTTCAAAATTTCTTCAATGGGACAGCCGCAGGTGGGGCAGGCCGCAGCCTTGTCCGAGACCTTGCCTTCGCATTCCGGGCAAATCATCAGCATGGTGCATTCCTCCATATTGTGAGTTGTTTTTTTATTGTATTATAATCCATCTTCCCCGAAGCCGCAAGGTTCGTTTTTTCTGCCAGTGAATTCCACACAAAATTGGATAGACAGATGATTTTTTTCGAATTTTGTGCTAAAATAGAGCCATCTTAACATGGGAGGCGGCAGACATGGAGCAGCACCGCAGCGATTTGGTCTTCGATATTGAAAAGGACCCCTACAACTACGTCATGCGGGTGGTGTTTGGCCGCTGGAAGCCCTTTATGCTCCAGGCCATGAATACGGACACCGCCACGAACTTCTCGCGGTTCTGCAAGCAGCTTCCCATCACCCAGAAGGTCCTGACCCAGAACCTCAAAGCCCTGGAGCAGGATGGGCTGATCGTCCGTACGGTCATCCCCGAGACGCCGCCCCGGACCGAATACAGCCTCACCGAGCGGGGCAAATCCCTGATCCCCCTGCTGGACGCCGTCTACGACTGGGGCTGGCATGTGATGCGGGAGGACGGTATGCCCATTGACGCTCTGGGCGAAATGTGGCACGGCTACCGGGAAAAAGAGGACGATGTGATGTTTCATCCGTTCCAGAAAAGCTAATTGCAGATCAAACGGGGTCCGGACATCATTCCGGGGTTTTACTCGGACAA
>CABSAB010000201.1 GCA_902475515.1 uncultured Eubacteriales bacterium
GTATAACCTTTTTGGAACCCCGGCTATAAGCCGGGGTTTTCTTTAATCAAAAAAACCGCTGAAGCCATTGATTTACCAATAGCTTCAGCGGTTTATTTACTTGGTACGCCAGGAGGGACTCGAACCCCCGACCTACTGATTCGTAGTCAGTCACTCTATCCAACTGAGCTACTGGCGCATATCCACCACAGGTGCCCCGATATTATAGCATCCAAAAAAATAAAATGCAAGCACTTTTTTCATTTTCCGGCAGGCTTTTTTATGGGCCGCATTTCCGGAAAAATCCCTTGGTGCTTTGGCGAAAACATGGTATACTAAATTTATAAAGATACAAAAAGCCGCCCCGGCAGGTTCTCTCCCTGCCGGAGCCGGCTGATCAGTGGAGCTTCTTCTCCACCGTATCCATGGCACGGACCACCGCGTCCTCCGCGGCGCAGGTGACCTGACGGCCCATTTTTTGCATGGCACGGTTCCGGGGCATCATCATGCCTACCGCTGTGCCCGCTGCGGCCCCAAGGCCCATGGCTACCAAAAATGTCTTGACTTCCAAAACTCGTCCCTCCCCTCAGGAGCAGTTTGCCCAGAGGACCGGGGCGGTATCCAGAAAGGCTGTGTGAATTTCATGGGAACGCTGTTTAAAAATGCTGATTTTGTCGATCCGATCGCCAAAACTGTGACATCGCTCGATGTTCTGATCGAAGATGGCCGCATCGCCCGGATGGAAAAACAGCTGCCGGAGGACGGGCATCAGGTGCTGGATCTTTCGGGAAAATACCTCTGCCCTGGCCTTGTGGATATGCATGTCCACTTCCGGGACCCGGGACTTACTTATAAAGAGGACATCCACACCGGGTCCCAGGCGGCGGCGGCAGGCGGCTTTACGGCGGTGTGCTGCATGCCCAACACCAAGCCGGTGCTGGACACGCCAGAGCTGATGGATTATGTCAACCGAAAAAGTGCCGCCTTCGGCGTTTGCCGGGTCTATCCCATTGCCGCAGTGACCCAAGGCCAGGCCGGGGAAGCACTGACGGATTTTGCCGGACTGGCTGCGGCCGGGGCCATCGCGTTTTCCGATGACGGAGTCCCCGTGACCTCCGCCAAGCGGATGCGGGATGCGCTGCTTGCCGCAAGGCCCCTTGAAAAAGTTGTGATCTCCCACTGCGAAGACGCAGAAATGGTGAAAAATTACGGCGTGAATGAGGGTGAGGTCTCCCGGAAGCTGGAGCTCCCCGGACGGCCCGCCATCGCCGAGGACCTGATGGTGGCCCGGGATCTGATGCTGGCGGCGGAAACCGGCGGGCATGTACACATTGCCCACGTATCCACAAAGGGCGCCGCCCAGCTGATCCGCGAGGCAAAACGTCGGGGCGTTCCGGTCACCGCCGAGACCTGCCCGCAATATTTCATATATACGGAACAGGAGCTTTTGAAAAAAGGCACCCAGGCACGGGTGAATCCGCCCCTGCGGACCGAGGCGGACCGGCAGGCGATCCTGGAGGCGGTGCTGGACGGCACCCTGGACTGCATCGTCACCGACCACGCGCCCCATTCTCCGGAGGAGAAGGCCCGTCCCCTGCCCGAGGCCCCCAGCGGCATGGTGGGGCTGGAGACCAGCCTCAGTGCCTGCTATACTGCGCTGGTTGTCCCCGGCCACTTGACCATGCCGGAGCTGATCTTCAAGATGACTGCGGCGCCAGCGGGCATTCTGGGGCTTTCGGTCTCCCGCAGACCGGGAGACATTGCGGACCTGACGGTCTTTGATCCGGAGCCCCAGTGGACGGTGGAACCGGAGCGGTTTTACTCCAAGGGCCGAAGCACGGTATTTGCCGGGGAAACCCTGCGGGGGCAGGTCGCTTTGACCATGCTTGCTGGAACGGTCACCTACCGGCGGTAGAGCCGGATGGTCTTGCAACTTGATTCCCATTCGTGTTATAATATGGGCATCCAATAACGGAAAGGCTGTGATTTCATGAAACAATTTCCTATGATTACCATCAGCCGTCAATATGGCACCAACGGCAGGCGCATCGCCAAGCTTCTGGCGGACAAACTGGAGCTTCCCTTCTACGACAGGGAGCTGATCTCCATCGCCTCCAAAGAGAGCCGATTTGCCGAGCAGGCCTTTGACGCCGCCGAGGAGACGGCCACCAGTACGTTGGGCTATGCCATCAGCAACCGCACGGGCCGCAGTCTCTATGGAATGCCCATCAACGACCAGCTGTTTATGGTCCAATCCGGCGTGATCCGCACGGTGGCAGACCAGGGGCCGGCCATGTTCGTGGGCCGCTGTGCCGATTATGTGCTGTCCGGGTACAAGGAGACCATCAACATCTTCCTCCAGGCAAATGAGGATTCCCGGGTCAAGACAGTCATGGCGCGGGACAAGCTTTCCAAAAAGGATGCGGAGGCCCGGATCAAATATCTGGACAAATCCCGGGCCGCCTATTACAACTACTACACAGACCGGAAGTGGAGCGATCTTTCCAACTATGACATTGTGCTGAACGTCAGCTATCTGACGGCGGAGGAGGCGGCGGAGCTTCTGTACACCTTCATCCGCCAGGTGGTGGAAAAGACCGGTGCCATGGAGGCCGAGGCCCAGGCCATGCATTACGAGCAAGAAGCATAAATACTCTGCCCCGGGCAGAGCACTTGAGAACGGAGGGACAATGATGCCTGATAAATTGGAAGTACCCTGCTGCGAATTCCTCTCCGTTCATGAGGAGGCAGTGGAGCAGGTGCTGCGGTCCCTGCCCGGCGAGGAGACGCTCCGGGATATGTCCGAGCTGTTCAAGCTCTTTGGCGACCCCACCCGGCTGAAAATCCTTATCAGCCTCTCCCAGCAGGAGCTGTGCGTATGCGATCTGGCGGCACTGATCCACATGAGCCAGAGCGCTGTGAGCCATCAGCTGCGGCCGTTGAAGCAGGGGCGGCTGGTAAAAAGCCGCCGGGAAGGAAAAAGCGTGTTCTATTCTCTGGCGGACGACCACGTGCGTACCCTGCTTGCCCAGTGCATGGAGCATATTTCAGAATGATCTGCCCCAGGGCCGGTTAGAAAAACAAACTTTTCACCGGGACGGACTTGACAATGGTCCGCCCCGGTGATATCTTATAAATATAACACCCCCCAGGGGTGGGGTATTCAAGTATGGAGCGTTACGCTGCTTCCGGGCAGGACGCTTTGCATATTCTGTTGAAATGAGGTCATGCTTATGAGTGATATGAATACCGAAAAAAAGCAGGCGCTGCAAGCGCTGAAAACAGCCCGGGGGCAGATCGACGGGATCATGAACATGATCGAGGACGGGCGGTACTGCATCGATATCTCCAATCAGATCTTTGCCGCGTCCGCCATGCTCAAGCGGGCCAATCTGCTGATCCTGAAGCAGCACATGAACCACTGTGTACTGGAGGCCGCAGAGCAGGGTCACGGCGGGGAGAAAATCGACGAGGTCATCGGCATCCTCTCGAAGATTCTGGACAAGTAAAGGAGACGCTATGGAACAATATAATGTTACGGGCATGAGCTGCGCCGCATGCTCTGCCCGGGTGGAAAAGGCGGTGGGCGGCGTTCCCGGCGTCACGGGTTGCGCGGTCAGCCTGCTGACCAATTCCATGGGCGTGGAGGGCAGCGCATCTTCCCAAGAGATCATTGCGGCGGTGGAGGCGGCAGGCTACGGCGCGTCCCTGAAGGGCGATGCTCCGACCCAGAGCACCCCGGCAGAGGATGCGCTGGCGGACCGGGAAACCCCTGTGCTAAAGCGGCGGCTGCTGTGGTCCCTGGGCTTCTTGCTGGTACTGATGTACTTCTCCATGGGGCACATGATGTGGGGCTGGCCCGCACCAAGGGCGCTGGCGGAGAACCATGTGGCCATGGGACTGTTACAGCTGCTGCTGACCACCATTGTCATGGTCATCAACCAGAAATTTTTTATCAGCGGCTTTAAGGGACTTCTGCACCGGGCACCCAATATGGATACGCTGGTGGCACTGGGCGCTTCCGCTGCCTACGGCTACAGCACCTATGCCCTGTTTGCCATGACCGGCGCCCAGGCCCGGGGGGACATGGCCGGGGTCATGGAATACATGCACGAATTCTACTTCGAATCCGCAGCCATGATCCTGACGCTGATCACCGTGGGCAAGATGCTGGAGGCCCGCTCCAAGGGCAAGACCACCGACGCGCTCAAGA
>CABSAB010000202.1 GCA_902475515.1 uncultured Eubacteriales bacterium
ACCGCTGAAAATGAACAATCTCCCGCTCCCGCAGGAACTTGATGACATCATTCACATCCGGATCGTCGCTGAGGCGCAAAATGTTATCGTAGGTGGTGCGGGCCTTCTGCTCCGCGGCCAAATCCTCGGTGAGATCGGTCATGGGATCACCCTTGACCTGCATGGAAGCAGCCGTCCAGGGGTAGCCGGCGGCAGCGGCGGGAAAAACGCCTACGGTGTGATCGACGAAATAGGGTGCAAAGGAGCTGTCCTGAATTTGCCGATCGCTGAGATTTCTAGTCAGCTGGTGTACAATGGCTCCCACCATATCCAAATGACCCAGCTCCTCTGTACCGATATCTCAGTCAAAACAGGGAACGATTTTGAAGCTCCGGGAAAAGAACGCAGTGGTTCATTACATGATCAACGAAATGTATGGAGGAAAATAGAAATGGCATTTGACTATAAGAAGGAATACAAAGAATTTTATATGCCGCCCAAAAAGCCGGGCATTTTGGAGGTGCCGGAGATGCGCTTTCTCGCCGTGGGCGGCAAGGGCAATCCCAATGAGCCGGAAGGCGAGTATCAGGCGGCCATGAGCCTTCTCTATGGTGTGGCGTTTACTATCAAGATGAGTAAGATGGGCGACCACCGGATCGATGGGTACTTCGACTATGTGGTGCCGCCCCTGGAGGGCTTCTGGTGGCAAGAGGGTGTACAGGGCATAGACTACACCCGCAAAGAGGACTTTCGGTGGATCTCCCTGATTCGTCTGCCGGATTTTGTCACCAAGCAGGAGTTCGACTGGGCCGTGGCGGAGGCCACCAGGAAGAAGAAAACCGACTTCTCCAAGGTGGAATATTTGACCTATACCGAGGGACTTTGCGTCCAGTGTATGCACGTCGGCCCCTATGATGCAGAGCCGGAAACCATAGCTGCGATGCATGCGTTTGCCGCAAAAGAGGGGTATGAGATTGATATCTCGGACACGCGCTATCACCATGAGATTTACTTGAGCGACGCCCGCAGGGTCAGCCCGGAAAAGCTGAAAACCGTGATTCGTCATCCCATCCGAAAGAAGCCATAAGAGAGGAGGAATCTCTATGGATATTTGGGAAAAGCTGTACCAAGAAGCCAGACGTGTGCAGGGCAACCGGGTGATTTCCCCCTTCATTGAGGCCGGCGGTGTGGCGGCCGCGCTCCTGACCAAAGCCGGTAACATCTATGTGGGCGTCTGCATCGACACGGCCAGCACCTTAGGGATGTGCGCGGAGCGGAATGCGATTGCCAATATGCTTACCAACGGAGAAAGTCGAATTGACAAGCTGCTTGCTGTGATGCCAAATGGAACAATCGGCGCGCCCTGTGGGGCATGCCGGGAATACATGATGCAGCTGGACAAGGACAGCGGCGACATTGAAATTCTCATGGATTATAGCAGCCGGAAAGCAGTCACGCTGAAAGAATTGATCCCCGCCTGGTGGGGCGAGGACCGATTTGCTGCTTCGGAGGAATCACAATGGAACATTCGATTGGAGCAGGAGGAGGATTACCGGGAGGTGGAAAACCTGACCCGGGAGGCCTTCTGGAACGTCTACCGCCCTGGCTGCACGGAGCATCTGGTGCTGCACAACCTTCGCAAGGAGGCCTGCTTTGTCCCGGAGCTGGACTACGTGATCGAGGACGACGGGAAAATCATTGCCCATATTGCCTATGCCAAGGGAAGCTTGAAAACAGAGGATGGGCGGACAGAGACTTCTCTTCTGTTTGGTCCGGTTAGCGTGCTACCAGAATATCAGGGCAGGGGATACGGTAGTAAACTCATCCAATTTACCTTAGAAAAGGCCCGGGAGCTGGGCTATCCCGCAGTGGTCATCACCGGCAATCCGGCATATTACAGCCGCTTTGGCTTTGAACCGGCTGCCAAGCACGGGATCTATTTGCACGGAATGGACAAATCCCAGGAAGCGCCCTTCTTCCTGGTCAAGATTCTGGATGAGAAGGCGGCGAAAGATGTTTGCGGCATCCATGTTGACCCCGCCTGCTATGAGGTGGACCATCGGGCTCTGGAGGAATTTGACCGGAGCTTCCCGCCAAAGGTGAAAGAGGTCCGGCCTGGGCAGCTGGAGTAGGGGAGGCTCCATATGAAAGAAACGTTATTTCAGAGGAAAGGGGGAAGAATCATGACGGAAGTGGTAGCCGCCCTGATTTGGGAGGCCGATCAATTCATGATCTGCCAGCGGCCGGCTCACAAGGCCCGGGGTCTGAAATGGGAGTTTGTTGGCGGCAAGGTGGAGCCAGGAGAGACGAAGGAGCAGGCCCTCATCCGGGAGTGCCGGGAGGAGCTGGCCGTCACCGTGTCGGTGGGGGAGGTCTTCATGGATGTGGTTCATGAGTACCCGGATTTGACTGTCCATTTGACGCTCTTCCACGCTTCCATTGCCGAAGGCGTCCCACAGAAGCTGGAACACAACGACATCCGCTGGATCACCGTGGAGGAGATCGACCAGTACGAATTCTGCCCGGCGGACGAAGTGATTTTGGACCGCCTGCGCAAGCAGAACCGATCAGAAAAAGGAGCACGCTATGCTGGCCTATACTTACGTTGAACAAGGAAAATTTGCGCTGCTGGACAAGCCGAAGCCCGTTTTGCAGAATGACCGGGACGCCATCGTGCGGGTGACCCTGGCCAGCATCTGTACCAGCGACCTGCACATCAAGCACGGCTCTGTCCCCCAGGCGGCGCCCGGCATCACCGTGGGTCATGAGATGGTGGGCGTGGTAGAGGAGGTGGGCGCCGCTGTTACCACGGTGAAGCCCGGAGACCGGGTGACGGTGAATGTGGAGACCTTCTGCGGCCAGTGCTTCTTCTGCAAGCACGGCTGGGTCAATAATTGTACCGACTCCCATGGCGGCTGGGCACTGGGCTGCCGCATAGATGGGGGCCAGGCGGAATTTGTCCGGGTACCTTACGCCGATCAGGGCCTGAACAAAATTCCCGATGGGGTCAGCGACCGGCAGGCCCTGTTTGTGGGCGACATCCTTGCCACTGGCTTTTGGGCAACCCGTATTTCAAAAATCCATCCGGAGGATACGGTGCTGATCATCGGCGCGGGGCCCACAGGAATTTGCACATTGCTGTGCGCGCTGCTCCAGTCTCCCAAGCGGATCATCGTCTGCGAAAAAGACCCTCAGCGCCTGCGGTTTGTGCAGGAGCACTACCCCCAGGTGCTGACCGTGGAGCCGGAGAAGGTGCAGGAGTATGTACGGCAAAACAGCGACCACGGCGGGGCAGACGTGGTCCTGGAGGTGGCTGGGACGGAAGACACCTTCCGCATGGCCTGGCAGTGCGCCCGGCCGAATGCCGTGGTTACCATTGTGGCTCTGTATAATGGTCCCCAGACGCTGCCCCTACCGGATATGTACGGCAAGAACCTGACCTTCCAAACCGGCGGCGTGGACGGCTGTGACTGCGCTGAGATTTTGAAGCTGATTGAGGCAGGAAAAATCGACACCACGCCGTTAATTACCCATACCTTCCCCTTCAAGGACATGGAAGCGGCTTATGACCTGTTTGAAAACAGGCGGGACGGTGTCATCAAGGTCGCCATCCAGGGAGGGAGCGCCACATGATTCAGCCCATTATAAAAGATCCGATTTTTCTGGGGCAGAAGTCCGTCCCCGCCACCAAAGCGGATTTGCAGGTGGCGCGGGATTTGCTGGACACTTTGACCGCCCACCGGGACGGATGCGTGGGTATGGCTGCCAACATGATTGGCGTTTTGAAGCGTATCATCGTGTTTGACAACGAGGGTAAGGATATGGTGATGTTCAACCCGGAGATTGTGAAGTGCTCTGAGGCCTTCGAAGCAGAAGAAGGCTGTCTGTCCCTGCCTGGGAAGCGGAAGGCAAAACGCTTCCGTTCCATCAAGGTCAAGTATCAGAATGAAGCGTTCCAGACTCGCCTGAAAACCTTCACTGGCTGGACGGCTCAGATCATTCAGCATGAGGTGGACCACTGCAATGGGGTGCTGATATGAGTGTAGAGCAAAGAGTACAGGCCCGGCTGTTTGAATTGCAGGACCGCCAATACCGGGCGTTTCATTGCAGGCTGATCCCCCATGTCAACCCGGAGACAGTGATTGGCGTCCGGACGCCGGAGCTGCGGAAATTTGCA
>CABSAB010000203.1 GCA_902475515.1 uncultured Eubacteriales bacterium
CATCCCATGCCCGGCGCGGATATTCAGGACGGCTTGTTGGATGTGCTGATCGTGAAGCACGTTTCCCGGCTGACGGTGGCCCGGGTGATCTCCGCCTATCAAAAGGGGAAATTTGCGGATTACCCCCAGCTCATCACCCATTGCCGGACCAAAGCCCTAAAACTGTCCATGCCCCAGGAGGAGCCGGTGAATCTGGATGGTGAGCTGCTCACCTGCCGGGAGGTGGAGATCGAGCTTCTGCCCGGCGCGCTAAAATTCTTTGCGCCCCAGAGCGCCTGGGAATGACCGGAAGAATTATTACAAAGATGTTCCGCTTATGCGCAAGCATCCCGAAAAACAGAGAACAAAATGCACGGCACCATGCAAACCTACCCTTTTTATTGCATGGCTGCCGTGCTATAATTATACGGTGAAACCATGTGCCCCCGGCACAGAAAGGAATTGATTATGGAACTGAAGTACAAAGCCCTCCTCAGCCCCATCAAGATCGGTAATATGGTGCTGAAGAACCGGATGCTCTCCTCGGCCTCCACCCCGCACTTCCTGCAGGGCACCGAGAAGAACCCCACCGAAAAGGTCATCGCCCATTTCGCGGGCCGTGCCCGGAACGGCGCGTCTCTGGTGACCATCAACCACCTGTTCGAGAAGTCCATGCCCGGTATGCCCGGACAGCGTGTGCTGGAGAATACGCCGGCCCATTTCAACCTGTTCGACCTGACCGACGCCAATGCCCAGGACTACATGTGCAAGCTCATCGACGCCATCCATTTCTACGGTGCCAAGACCAGCGGCTATATCATGAGCCCCGCCTACATAGATATGATGGCCGGCATGGGCATGGGTGCCCCCGGCCCCGGTGGTCCGGGCGGTCCCGGCGGCCCCGGTGAGGATGGCCCCGGCGGTCCTGGCGGCGATATGCCCCCCATGCCCGGCGAGGACACGACCCCCCAGCATAAGGGTTTCGGCATTGCCCCCGGCGCGGATAAATCCGCCCAGGCGGACGGCGGCCCCCAGCAGGCGGTCTCCTCTCTCACCAAGGAATATCTGAATGCCATGGTGGAGGACTACTGCCAGCAGGCTAAGGACCTCAAGGCTCTGGGCTTTGACATGATTTCCGTGTACTGCTGCTACCGCAACAGCCCCATGAGTAAGCTCCTTTCCCCCATCACCAACGACCGCACCGACGAGTACGGTGCCCAGAGCCTGGAAAACCGCGCCCGGTTCCTGGTGGAGCTGTTCACCGCCATGCGGAAGGCCGTGGGCAAGGGCTACCCTCTGGAGTGCGTCCTTTCCGTGGACGAGGAGGAGTTCGGCGGCTATACCAAGGAAGATACCATTCAGGTGGCGGGGATGATGGAGGGCATCTGCGATATCTTCCATCTCCGCTCCGGCGACATGGACCCCCAGCATCCCCTGGGCTTCACATCCACAAAGGAGAAGCCCGCCCCCTACATCGACGCCATGCGCTATGTCTGTCAGGAGATCAAAAAGCGCGGCATCCACATGACCGTAGCGGCCTCCGCCGGCTTCCAGGACCCGGAGATCGCCAACGATCTGGTGGCCGAGGGCGGCGCAGACCTCATCTACATGGCCCGCAGCTGGATCAACAACAGCGGCGACTATGGCAAAAAGGTCTACGAGGGCCGTAAGGAGGACATCGTCCCCTGCATCCGCTGTAACAAATGCCATGTGCCTAACGGCCCGGACCTGTTCCGCACCGTCTGCTCCGTGAACCCCGTCATCGGCCTGGAGGATAAGATCGAGCGGATGGTCAGCCCTGCCACCGCAAAGCGCAAGGTGGCCGTGGTGGGTGGCGGCCCGGCGGGCATGGAGTTTGCCCGGGTGTGTGCCCAACGGGGCCACGACGTGACCCTGTACGAGGCCTCCGGCGAGCTGGGCGGAATGCTCAAGCACGCCAAGTACCCCTCCTTTAAGTGGCCCCTGCGGCAGTTCATGGAGTACATGATCCGGGAGATGGACCGCCTGGGCGTTCATGTGAAGCTGAACACCAAGGCCACCCACGATATGCTGGCCAAGGAGAACTACGAGGTCCTGGCCTTGGCCCTGGGCGCAGAGCCCTCGTCCCTGCCCCTTCCCGGCAAGGACGGCAAGAATGTCTCCTATGCGGCGAATATTTACGGCCATGAGGATACCCTCGGCAAGAACGTCACCATCATCGGCGGCGGCGAGATCGGTGTAGAGACGGGCTTGTATCTTGCGGAACTGGGCCACTTGGTCACCGTGCTGGAGATGCAGTATGATCTGATCCTGGACGCGCCCCACGCCCACTACCGCAATATGGTGGTGAACTACTGGCGCCACTGCGAGAACTTCGCCTATCAGGCTGGCGTCACCTGCACCGCCATTGAGGAAGACGGCGTCTGCTACAACGATCCCGACGGCAAGCCCCAGAAGCAGCAGGCCGACAACGTGCTCCTTGCCATCGGCATGCGCTCTAAGAGCGACGAGGCCATGGAGCTTGCCTCCGCCGTGCCCTACAGCGTGGTCATCGGCGACTGCGACGCCCCCGGCAATGTGCAAAAATGTATGCGCTCCGCCTTCGGCGCGGCATCCCAGATCTAAAAAATATCCCGCTCAGGAAACTCTCCTGGGCGGGATATTTTCAATCGCAAGCATAAAGCTGCCTCGGCGTTGCCAAGGCAGCTTTATTATTTTTGTTCCTTATTGCTTGGTTCTTTATAAAACGCTCCCGGCGTGGTGTCCTCAAACCGCCGGAAGGCGCGGTTCATGGTCAGGGCGCTGCTGTAGCCCACCTTCCCCAGGGTGTCCTTCACCGTCACCCCCTGGGACAGGAGCGATTTTGCCAGGGCGATGCGTTTCTGATGGATGTACTCCAGGGGCCGGAGGTTCCGGTATCTTTTCAGCATCCGGGAGAGATAGACCGGGTTAATGCCCACGGCGTCAGCCACACTGGCCACATTGAGGTTCTGGTCCGTAAAGGAGGCGTCCATGTAGTCCACGGCCTTTTGCACCCAGACAGGCTCCTGCTCCTGTTCCTGCTGCCGGGCGATGATGGCGTCAAAAATCGCGTCCAGTTCCCGGGAAATCTCCTGAATGGATCCGGCATGAACGATCCGCGGCCCCGCCTGAAGCTCCACCAGAAATTCCGGGGAAAACTCCTCCTCAAAGGAGTCGAACACATGGAGGATATCGTTGATAATGCCATAGGCCCGGATCATATAGACCTGCACCGTGGGCCTGGTGTGGTTGAACTCCGCCTCCAGCATGGTGTGGACCAAGGTCCTGGCGGCCTCATAATCACCGCTGCGGATGTGGTTGCCCAGAGCCCGTTCAAAGTCAAAGTGCTCCACTCGCTCCTTAGTGAGGCTTCGCTCGGTGTGCTGATCGTACTGGATCACTCTCGCGTCGTCTCCAGCCATGGCCCTGTATTGCAGCAGCTCCTGCACCTCCTGGTAGGCCTGGAGCAGGGCAGCATAGCCCAAATGCACCCGGCTCAGGGAGAAGGTGACCACCGTGTCATAGTGGGATTCAAACAGTTCCGATGCTCGGGTAGCTGCCTGAAATACACTGACAAGCCCGGCTTCTTCCTTTTCCAGCAAGTTTACTAGCCCCAGCAGTTCCCCGTGGACCAGCAGCACGTGGCAGATATTTTTCTCGGAGATCAGGTCCTCCAGCACATTGCGTATGATAAAGCGGATATACCGCAGTCCTTCCTGATCCACGGGCTTTTCCGCCCCAAAGACCGATGGGAGGTCAGCATCCAGATGGATGCCGAATACCAGAAATCGGTCTGTCTCGATCCGGACGTTGAGATCCTCGCAGTTCTTCTGAAACTCCTCTGGGGAGAGGCGATTCCGGCCCATCAGGTCCGCAAGAAATGCCTCCCGGGCGAAATTGTTCGTCCGGATAGTCTCCTTCTCCAGCTGCTTTTTCAGCTTTTCGTTTTCCGCCCTGAGCGCCGCCAGCTCCGCCGCCTGATCCATGAGCCCCGCCTCCTTTTGTCTTTATCATAGCCTTTTTTGCAAAAATTTTCAAGGGATTTTCCCATCCCCGCCGCCGGCGATCCAGTCCGCGTACCGCCGCTCAATTTGGCAGTCCGGGTTTTTGTAGACCTTACACAGCAGTGCCCGCAGCTGATAGGCCCCGCCCACGGGGCCCAGAAGGCCAAA
>CABSAB010000204.1 GCA_902475515.1 uncultured Eubacteriales bacterium
AGGTCAGGACATTTTCCAGACTGTCGGGGGTATGGGCATAGTCGATGAGGACGGTATAATCCGTGCCCGGGGTGGGGACCACCTCCACACGGCCTTTAACGCCCTGGGCCGTTTTCAGGGCCGCGGCGCCCTCCTCCAGAGAAATGCCCAGGGCCAGGGCTGCTCCCAGCACACACAGGGCATTATCCACGGTGAAGCCGCCGGGAATGCCCAGCTCCACCCGCTCGGAAGCGGGGCCGTACTGGGCGATAAAGGTCACACGGTCGGAATACAGCTGGGGTTCCAGTGCCTTGAGCTGGGCCTTATCTCCCCTGCCATAGGTCAGGGCCTTGCAGGTGGCACCCGCCATAAGCTTTTCGCTGGCGGGGTCATCGGCATTGTAGACGCCGAGATCGCAGTTGCGGAACAAAATGGCCTTGGCCTCCCGGTAGGCCTCCATGGTCTTATGGAAATCCAGGTGGTCCTGGGTGAGGTTCGTGAACATGCCCACATCAAAGCGGACCCCGGCCACCCGGGAGAGCACCAGGGCGTGGGAGGAAACCTCCATGACCACATGGGTGCAGCCGGCCTCAGCCATCTCATAAAAGAGCTTCTGAAGCTCGTAGGATTCGGGGGTGGTGCGCTCGGTCTCGATGACCTGGGTGCCGATCATATTCTGGATGGTACCGACCAGGCCCACCTTGGCATCCCGGGTCTGCTCCAGCAGATGCTTTAACAGATAGGTGGTGGTGGTCTTGCCGTTGGTGCCGGTAACGCCGATGAATTTCATACGCCGGGACGGGTGGCCGAAATAGTTGGCAGAGGCCAGGGCCAGGGCCAGACGGGCGTCCTTGACCTGGATATAGGGGATATCCGTCTGGGGCGGCTGCTCACACAGCACCGCCGCGGCCCCCTGCTCCACCGCCATGGGAATGAACCGATGGCCGTCAGACGCAAAACCCGGCACAGCCACGAACAGGTCGCCGGGGGTGACCGCTCTGGAATCGTAGCGGATATCCGCGATCTCCTGCTCCAAAGAAGCAGTACAGGCTACGGTCTCCACGCCGGAAAGGATCTGCTTGAGTTTCATACGTTCCATCTCCTTATCTCTTCATCCGGAGGCTTTGCCCCCGGGCACAGGGGCGGGCCAGCGCCCGCTAATCCTGCGCACTGAGATCTGAAAATTCTACTTCTACCACGGTGCCGCTTTCCACCGTCTCCCCGGCCGGGGGCGACTGGGAGGAGGCCACAATGGTCCCCTCGGTGCCGGTGGCGCCGATGACTTTCATATAAAGGCCCGCTCCTGTGAGGATCTCATTGGCCTCCTGGGCGGTTTTGCCGGTGACATCCGGCACGGTGACGGCAGACACCTCCTGGGGTGCGCCGAAATAGAGGATGATCTCGCTGCCGCCGGGGATCACGGCATCCGCACCCGGCACCTGGCCGGTGACGGTATCGCCGGTGCCCTGGGCCCGGTAGGTGAGATTCTTCTCCTTGAGCGCGGCAGAGGCGTCCTCAGCGGTCATGCCGGTCAGGTCCGGCACGGACACATCCGCAGTTTCGGCCTCCTCCTGGCTGTAGGCGGGCTCCACGCCCAGGTAGGGCAGGATATCCGCCAGCACATCCCGGACGGTGGGCGCGCCCATCTGGCCGCCGGAGATATAGTAGCCGGTGGCACGGGAGGGCGTATCCAGGGCCACGAGCACGATATAGCGGGGATCGTCCATGGGGGCGATGCCCACGAAGGAGACGATCTTATCCTCCACCATATTGCCGTTTTCATCAAAGACGTCGATCTTTTCAGAGGTGCCGGTCTTGCCGCCGATGCGGTAGCCGGCGATCTGAGCATTCTTGGCGGTGCCCTGGGATACAACGGATTCCAGCAGCTCGCACATGGTGGCGGAGGTCTCCTCGCTGATGACCTGCCGGAGCACGGTGCGGCCCCGTTCCTCCACCACGTTGCCCTCGCTGTCCAGAACCTCCTTCACCACATGGGGCTCCAGAAGATAGCCGCCATTGACCACGGCGGCGATGGCCCGCACCAGCTGCATGGGCGTGATCTTAAAGGTCTGGCCAAAAGCTGCGGAGGTCAGAGAAGCGTAGCTGTCGGGGTTTGCGAGGGTGGCCTCATCAAAGAAGATGCCGCTGGCCTCGCCGCCCAGCTCGATGCCGGTCTTTTCCATGAGGCCGAACTTCTGGACATACTCATAGAGCTTCTCGCCGCCCAGGCGGATGCCGATATTGGCAAAGGCCACGTTGCAGGAGTTTTGCAGGGCCTCTGCGGTGCTCTGCTGGCCGTGGCCGGTGGATTTCCAACAGTGGAGGGCCTTGGTCCGGCCCTTGACGGAGGTACTGCCGCTGCAGTAGAAGGAATTGTTCAGCCCCACGGCCCCCTCCTCCAGGGCTGCGGCCAGGGTGATGCTCTTGAAGGTTGAACCCGGCTCGTAGCCGTCGGAGATGACGCGGTTGCGCCACTGGCGGAGCCGGGCGGCTGCCACGGCGGCATTATAGGCCGAGAGCAGCTCCTGCCGCTCGTCCTCCCCGGGGGCGTCCATGGCCTCCTGATATTGGGCTTCCAGGGCCTCCTGGGTCTTGACATCATAAATCGTGGAATAGTGGTTGGGGTCATAGCTCCCCAGGGTGGCCATGGCCATGATCTCGCCGGTATCCACGTCCATCACCACGCCAAAGGCACCGTTTTGGACATCATACTGGGTGATGGCCTCCTGCATATGCTTCTCCAGCATCTGCTGGACGGTGGCATCGATGGTGAGAACCACATCACTGCCGTTTTCGGCATCGTAATAGGTCTCGTGGTGGTAGAGCATCTCCGTGCCGTAGTTGCCCTTGGCGGTGACGATGCGGCCGCTCTTTCCGGTGAGGGTCTTGTCATAGGCGGCTTCCACCCCGTCCAGGCCCACATTATCACTGCCCACGAAGCCCAACACCTGGGCCGCCAGGACCCCGGCGGGGTAATAGCGCTTGGTATCCGGCTCCAGATAGACGCCGGTGACCTCGTTCTCGGTGATAAAGGTGCGGACGGTGGAGGCCTCGGCCTGCTCCACCTTACGTTTGACGATCTGATAGCGGTAGCTGGTATCCTCCATGAGGTTCAATATCCGCTCCTCGTCCACATCCAAAAGGGCCGAGAGCTCCTGGGCGATCCAGCCGGTATCCTGGCCGGAGAGGGCCAGCTCGTTGGGGTCGATGCAGACGTTTTCCACGTCGGCACTGACCGCGAGGATGTTCATATTACGGTCATAGACCGTGCCCCGGGAGGCCGTGACCTTGCTGCTGCGGGTCTGGTTGTCCACCGCCATCTGGCTGAGGCTGTCATGCTCCACAATTTGCAGATGCACCAGCTTTGCAATCAGCGGGATGAACACCACGATGCCAAACAGGACCATCAGCACGGCAATGCGCCGCAGGATCGTCCGGTTGGAGTCGCCGGGAAACCGGGGGGTGGGGACGGGCTGCTTCAAGGGCACTTCGCTCCTTCCGTTTGTGTGGCTTTTCCCTTTTCACTATATGCCTTTGAACATCCCGTATATTCCATGACCGTTTCCCGGTCACTCCCCGCGGGGGGCTTTTATATGGAGGACCCGGACCCGTTTGGGGTCGATCTCCTCCAGGCCAAGGGCCTCTGCCTGGGTACGCAGCGGCACCTTTCGATCCAATTCCTGCCGGAGCTCCGAGAGCTCCTGTTTTTGCTCCTGAAGCTCCTGGGCCAGGCGTCTTTGCTCCTCCTTTTTTTCATAGAGGGTGACATTGCCCGCAAGCAGCAGAAGCAGCATTCCAAACACCGCCGCAAAGCACAGGACCGTGCCCGGCTTCAGGCTGTGTTTCCGTTGAACGTCCCGATCCTGGGGATGGGACATGGGGATTCCTCCTAAAGAGTCATATTTTTTCACAGATCCGCAGCTTGGCACTGCGGGCTCTGGGATTGGCTTCTAATTCCTCCGCGGTGGAGGTGATGGGTTTGCGGGTGATAAGCGTCACCTGAGGCGTTTTCCCGCAGACGCAGACCGGGAACTCCGGGGGGCAGGTGCAGCCCTTGGCAGCGGCGTTCATGGCCACCTTGACGATCCGGTCCTCCAGGGAGTGGAAGGTGATGACGGCCAGGCGTCCGCCGGGATTGAGCAGCGGGGATGTGATC
>CABSAB010000205.1 GCA_902475515.1 uncultured Eubacteriales bacterium
GGGCCAGCCGTTTCTCTCTGCCGGAGGCAAGGAGCTTTTCGCCCCGGCAGCGGAGGAACTCCTCCAGATCAACGGAGGCGGCTCGCTGCTTCTGTTCTTCCGTGAAATGAATGTAAGTCGACATAGGCTCCTCCTGTTACATGGTCTGCTGATAGGATACCTGCTCCTCATGATCATCCGCCTTGTGGCCCATGGCCATCCGCTTTTCCGTCAGCCGCTTGCGCCGTTTGGAATCAATGCGAATCCCTGCCGGATTGCGAGGCGGCATGGAATTGTCCCGGAAGATCCGGCTCATGTGATGGAGCAGCTTGGTTGCCGCCAGCATGACGGACGGATCTCGGAACTGGTCAAAGCGGTCAAGGAAGAATTGAGCATACGCATTGCCCTGGGCAGCGGAGCGGGTGAACCAATCCCTGGCCTGCTCCCGATCCTGTTCCACATCCCGGCCCAGGAGATACAGCTTGCCCAGTGTGTACTGAGCAAACGGGTTTCCTTGTCTGGCGGCGGCAGTCAGGTACTCCAGAGCTTTTCTCACATCCTTCTTTACAAACTCGCCGGTGAGAAAGAGCTTCCCAAGGCGGTATTGGGCAAACGGATTCCCATGCCGGGCGGCCTTGTCCAGCCAGCGTACCGCCTCCTCGGTGCGCTTTTGAGAGAGCAGGAGCTTCCCGAGCGCGTATTCCGAAAAGTCATTTCCGGCCTCTGCGGATAAGCGAAACCAACGCTCCGCTTTTTCATGATCCCGCATGGTGGAGAGGTCATCCCGGTAGAACTTTCCCAGCTGATGCGCCGCCACCGTGTATCCTTCCGCCCAGAGCTGTTTCAGCGCCCGGACGGCTTCAGCGTGTTTCTCGTCCAGCGCATAGACATCCTGCAGGACCGTTTTGGCGGCGCGATAGCGTCGAGCCTGTTCATATACGCTGTTGGATCGCTGCTCCTCATGTGCCGCCTCCGGCTCCGGCTCATCTTGCATCTTCTCATCTTCAAAAGTCGGGAGGCCGAGGCGGATGTTCTCGGCCTCCCGCATGATATCGTTTTTGATCCGGCGGAACTCTTTCTGCTGAGAGAGCGGGAGATGCTCCCGCAGTGTGCGGCTGCCATAGCACTCGTTCAGCTCATCCCGGATCTGATTCCAGGTTTCGTAGCATTTCGCCACTTCCGGCTGCCGGGCCAGCTCGTCCACGATGGTATCCACCAATGCTTTGAGCGGTTTCTTCAGATAGCCATACTGCTTTTTCCCGGTGGTGGTTTCCAGCGCCTGCACCAGCTGGCGCATCTGCTTCTCGATGACGGGGTTGTCGCAGAGCTGATGCTCCATCTTCTGAATCAGCTCCCGCATGGTATCCTGCGCCGCTTCGATCAGCTCTTTATAGGCAACATCCTTCCGCTCGTAGATCTGGAGCATCTCATCACGGAAGATGGTGTTGGTCAGCTTGGAGCGCATGGCCGCAATGCCTTCCCTGGTCAGGAAGCCCTCCTTCGGAGCATCTGACCAGACCATCATGTGGATGTGGGGGTGATGCCCCTCATTGTGGAAGGCCGCATACCAGCGAAAGTGATCAGCCGGTATCTTCATGGCCTTGGACAGATCCTGTGCGTGCATCATGAGCAGGCCGCGCCATGCGTCCGCATTGTCGTACCCCAGACGGGCGGCATCCTCACGGCGCAGGGAGTAGATGATGGTCCACACATTTCCGTCATGGGCTTCCAGCTCGGACATGGCTGCGTCGAGGTCTACCGCGGCAGCGGAGCTGAACAGGCCGTGGGCCCCGCGGCGCTCCACACGGGGGCGGGTGGCAATGTAGGACAGGTATCCGCTCTCAGAATTTATTTCGTGGAGGTTTGCATCCAGCGCCATGGTGATGAAGGCTGATGCGGTACCAAGGGTAGGCGTCTTGCGGTAATCCTCATACTCGAACAGCTCCACGGCATCAGGGAAATCATGCAGGAGCTTTTGGATCAGCTCCCGCTGTCCTTTGGTGACGGGATCGTTGCCGGTCAGCTTCTCCACCCCTTCGCGGGTGGCAATGTACTTCATGTACCCGCCGGCCTTTTCGGATTTGATGTAGCCGCTTTTCTGTACGAGCTTCGCCATGGGTTACACCGACTTCTGGAAGTCCAGCGCATCCTTGAACGAGATACGTCCGTTGGTGCGCTTCATATCCCGGATGGCGCGTCCCCGCAGACGCTGGTACTCGCCTTCGTCGATATCGGTGTCGTAGGCGATGATCTGCCCCAGCACATTGAGATCCACACCCTGCTTGAACAGGAGCGAGCCCATGCGTCCGGCAAAATTGTCCAGGGTGCCGGTGAGCATGGCGGAGAGTGCTTCGGGCAGGAAGCCGCCGGCGTTCTTCGTGTTCAGATAGCCGATGTAAAACCGGAGCGCATTCTCCACGAATTCGCTCCGGCTGGCGCAGTTGTCGAGGCGCAGGTAGATGTCTACCTTCTCGTCCAGATCCTCAGAGATCCAGAACCCCTTCTTCGTTTTTCTGCTTTCGGACTTCAGTAAAACCACTCCTTTTTTCGTCAAGTCCCCGCTGAGAACCCTTGCCACAGCGGAGCTTTTCCGCATCATAGGGTCCAACAGCTCTTTCCACCCGCCGGATTGTCCCCACTGCGAAAAGCCGGAAACTGCCCGCACTGCGGGCAGAAGTGGGAGAGCCGGGGGCGGCATTGTCCCCGGCTCTTTCTCCTGCTTCGCTTTCGTCAGCTTCTCGCCCTCTTGGAAAGCGGCCCAAATCCCGCCTGTTTCTCCGGGGTGGGGTACACGGTCGGCCACCCGCTGAAAGCCGCACACATCGGCTCACAGGGGGCAACACGGCGCCGCTGCACCGCTGAGATGAGTGGTGCCCGGAAGCCGTATGATGCGGCTTCCGGGCACTGCCCAGTTTCCGGTGGTATTCAGCCAACCGATATCTGCTGCTCTGCGGTCTCATCCGGCGTCTTTTCCACCCAGTCCATGAGATTCTGGCACTCCATCAGGGTCATGGCCATGTTGAACAAGGTGCAGCGGTCATCCTTCTCGTTCAGCTGGACAGCGGTTTCGAAGAGGGCTTCCATCACATCGATGCACTCGGTGCCCGTCCAGTTCAGAAGCAGATCTCGCTCGGGCATGATGTGGTTTGCCGGCATACCGTTCGCCGCCGCCGCTGCAGCTGTCCGCTCTTGCTGAATCAGGTTGAGCCACTTGTCGACTTCCGACTGATCCGAGCCCCAAGCTTTCCCGACCAGCTTGATGGCCTGTTCGTACTCCTCCACCTTGGTCAGCTGCAGCGGCGGCGGCGAACGGTATGCCGGCACCACCTTGGTCTCGGAGCCAGCCAGTGCAATCATAGCCGCAGCTTCCTGTACCAATTTGTCCTGCAAAAATTCAACTTGTTCGTGCTTCATATTCGTACCTCCATACTAAATTTTGCGTTTGGGTGTTCGACACAACAATGTCACACCTGCCTTGGAAAAGCTATCACCATACCAAACGAAAAGCACGCTTGCAAATTGGCAACGGCAACAAAAACGCTCACATCTGCATCTCTGGGGACTCCTGGCTCTGCTCCGACAGATAGTCCGCGCAGCACTCCTCCAGCGTCTGACCCAAGCGGGTCTGACAATAGGCATCCATCTTCGGGAGGAGCAGAGCCTGCTCCTCGGCGCTGAGGCGATACTTGAACGCCTCCTCATCGCCGTTGCCCCGTTGCAGATACATCTCCAGTGTGTCGCAGACACGACGGGCCTCCAGATCGTAGTTGGCATAAATGTTCAGCCAGTCATCATTCTCGGTGGTACAGACATTGGTGCCAAACATCTGATCTGCGTCGAAGCACACCTCCATGTAAAACTCCAGCAGGTTGTCGTTCTGAATAATGTCCTCGGCGAAGGAGATGTCCTCGGCGCAGAGCCGCCGACTGCCGGTGAGGTATTCCGGTTCCGGCTCCTGGTTGAGCGTTCTCTCCTCCAGACGGTCCAGGAAGATCCGCCACCTCTCATCCGGCGCAGCGTTGCCTTTCTTCATGGCGAAGTAGGCGGCGGTGCTCACATCCCGGATTCTGAACCGCTTCCAGCCATCCATGATGTTGACGGCCTCCATATCTCCGCTGTCGAGGTCGATGTCGTAGGCACCCACCACC
>CABSAB010000206.1 GCA_902475515.1 uncultured Eubacteriales bacterium
TGGACCGTCTGGAGGAGAGAACGCTCCCCGGCCGGTGTTGTCCAGCCGCTCCGACACATAGGAGTCGAACTCCTCCTGAGAGATCCGCTGGGTGCGCAGCAGCGTTTCGACAAAGCGGTGGGGCGCTTCGTCGGGCGGCTTGCGGATGTAGCTGCGCAGACGGCGGGCGGTCGGGAGCAGCTCAAGATTTTCCTCGGCCAGAATATAATCGGAGCTGCCGTTCTCCGTGACATGGAAGACAGCGAAGCGCCGTGCGGCCTCCCGAGCCTCCTCCTCCGCCTGCTGCTCCGCCCAGAGCTCGTGGCTGATGCGCTCGTATTCCTGCTGAGGAAGCTGGTTGCACATTTCATCAAGGACATTCTCCAGATGCTCCTCCAGTGTTTCCCCCTTCAGGTGTTTACTCAGCGCGTCGTACCATCGCTCATCGAGCCAGAGTGTGATCTCACGGCCCCTCATTTCATTCCTCCCATTTCCGGCCCGCACTGCTTCATCTCAGGGTACTCGGTCAGGAGGTGCCACACGCCGTTTGCGTAGTTGGCGCTGTGGACCGCCTGACCAAGAAGATCGTCGGCAGAGAGCGACATCGTGATGCCGGGCACGCCGGGATGCGCCGCAGTACTTTGGCCGTTCATCAGTCCTTCCGCCTGGGCTGCGGTCAGGGGCACAAAGCCACACGGGGTCATCAGGGAAAAGACACCGCCAACATGGGCGGCCAGGAAATCACGAACCGTGCGTGGGCCTGCGTCATCAGTCAGATCCTCCCGAAGCGTCCAGACGCAGTGGAGCAGCTCCTCACCATGGGAGGCATCCAGACCATTCTCCGCAATCCAGCGGTCTGCCAGCTCATCCAGCGGCTCGTCCAGCCCCAGCAGAAATCTGGCGTCCTCCTCATTGATGGCGTCCTCGATATTGTCACGGATCAACCGTGCGGCGGTGATCTCCTCAGCGGCGTCGATCAGCTGAGAGGGATCGGCCGCCATCCACTGCATGACCCGGCGCTCATAGTCGGTGCTGATCCGCTTCTTCAGCTCCTTCTTGTAATCCATGGCGATCTCATCTTTGTTCACGGGATCACCTCCGGTTCCTGGTCAGGCTTCGGCGCGGCGGTTCTCGGGCTGCGCCGGGGCTTGCTCGGAGCAGCGGCGCTTACATCGCTCTCATCGATATACTCCCGCACAGGGGCGGGCACATATTTTTCATAGAGCTTCACCAGCGCATCCGTCATCTCACGGTCCAGGTCAAGCTCCTTCTTGCCCATATAGCGTTTGAGCGCAGAGAGCTTCTCCTCATCGAAGGTGATGGTCAGGTTCACTTGCTTCATTGGCACTTCCTTTCTCAGTCGTAGTTGATGTATTCGATCTGCAGCCAGTGGGTCCAGCCCCGGCCCTCCAGCTTTGTTTTCACCACACCTTTTTTGGTATTCATAGCTTCGATCACATAACCGTCACCGATGTACACACCGATGTGGCCGTCATGCCAGACAGCGAGGCCGGGGGTATCCGGCATGGTGTCAATGGTTCCGGACACCGAGGCGTTATAGTACATCTGGTTGGCGCCAAGATCCGGCATCCCGTTGGTCCCATACTCGATGGTCATGGTGTCGGGATTGAGCCAGCCGTACCCTTTGATCAGGCCCACGCAGTCTGTGGTTCTGCCGCCCAGCCAGTTAGCGCGAATGAAGTCCGCATAGCTGCCGACGCCGTCAGGGTACTGCTCCAGCTTATAGGCGAAGAGCGAATCGGTGAGGACACTGCCGTATGTTCCCCAGACATAGCCCCAGCCGGACTCCCAGGCGTGGATGGCGTAGGTCACAAGGTCTGCGGCGTTCTTGGTGGTTGGATCGGTGAAGGCTGAGATGTCCAGCTCTATGCTGCTCCCATCCCCTCTGAGATACTCGCCGCTGTAGCTGCCGCCTCCCACGGTACCGGCTATCATGGTATAGATGTGATCGATGTTGCTCTTGTCATCTTCCGTGATCTCTCTGCCCAGATGGGCTTCCAGATTGGCGTAGGCCTGGGACAGAGAGACCGGCATCGCGACGGTGTATTCTTCTTCCTCTGTACTTGTAGTCCCGTCCTCCAGTGTCACTTCTACGGTTCGTGTTCGGGTTTCGGTGGTGTAGAAGCACTCCACGAAGCTGTTCGCCGCCCGTGTGGACGGGGCGTCGTCCCCAAAGCAGAGGGCATAAAAAACAGCCTTGACTCTGATCGGGTCAAGGCTGTTGCCGCTGTCCATCTGCCCGTTGGCAGAGGACACCGCCGAATCCAGAAGAGAAAAGGCCGAGCGCATCTCCTCGATGTGATATCGAAACTCCGCCGGGACTTCTGCGGAGAATTCCGCTCCGTAGAAGCACGCCTCCACCGAGTAGTTGTTATGCTCTGCCCCGCCTGAGCCAAGGGAGCAGAGCAGGGCAATCAAAAGAATGACTGGTGAAAAGACTGCCACCAGAATCCAGCCCACACCTTTCCGGGCCTTTTCGTTGGTAAGCAGCATGGCAGCGGCTTTGGCCACTGCGGCAGCAGAAACAGCCATCAGCGACCACCTGCCGTTCCGAAGAGTTTCTCCTTGTAGGCCGGAGCGTGAACCTCCAGCAGATATCGTTCATTGCCGCACTTGTACAGGCAGACACCGCGCTGGGGGAACTTGATGAGATTGTATTCCGACTCCTCCAGCTGGAGCATATCCATGTAGGACCGCTTGTCGATGGAGCCGGCATTGAACAGAAACTGGTGAGGCGGGATGCTGAACAGGGGTTTGGTCATCTCACGGACGCCCTCCTGATCAAAGTCCTCCAGATTCTGACTGGCCAGAAGCATCGCCGATTCTTTCTTTCGTACACGCTTCAGGCAGTTGCGGATGTACTCGATGGCAGTGGGGTTGGACAGCCAAATATACAGCTCGTCCAGAGCCGCCACGGTATTGCCCACGGTCAGGAGCTTGTCGGACATGAAGGACAGCACATTGAAGAGCATGGCGTTGCGGACATTCTTGGCGGCGCTGAGCATCCCCTTGACGCCGAACACCAAAAAGCGGCTGGAGGTGATGTTGGTATGCCCGTTGAAGAACTGGGCGTCGGCGCCCTTACACATGGAGTGCAGGCCCAGCAGCACCTCCTGCAGGAGCTTCTGGGTGTAGAGATGGTGCTGACCGGCGTCGTAGGTCTTGAACTCCTCCTCAATCAGGTCATAGAGGTCAGAAAGGATGGGATAGTCCTCTGGGCGCATCCGGCTGAAGTTGGTGCGCTCGGTGATGCCGAACTTGTGATACAGCTTGGACAGCATGATCTCGATGGTGTCGATGTGTGCGTCGCTGAAATCCTTGTAGGCCCGGAAAAAGTCCTTCAGGAAAGAGATGTGCTGTGCCAGCAGGGTGCTTTTGCGAAAGGCCTCCGGCGCGTCGGTGGCGTTGGGGTCTCCGCCGTCATCCCAGCACTTGGGTTCCAGCACATTGATGATGTACTGCCCGGCCATCAGGTCTGCGAAGCAGCCGCCCACCGCCTCGCACATCTCCTGCTGTTCATGTTCGGCGTCCAGGCTGATGACGGATTTGCCGGACTCCAGCAGATTCAGGATCAGCAGCTTCATCAGGTAGGACTTGCCCTGGCCGGAGTTGCCCAGGATCAGGATGTTGGCGGAGGTCTTGTCCTCGTCCCGCTGGTCGAAGTCCACCAGAATGTTGCTGCCGTATTTGTCTTTGCCGATGTAGAAGCCCTTGGAGTCCAGCTTGCCAGAGTAGTTGAAGGGATAGAGATTCGCCACGCTGGAGGCGGGCAGCACTCGTTCAAACTGGATGCCGAATGTGTTGTGGCCGCAGGGATTGACGCAGCGGAAGCCCTGCTGCTGACGGAGCAGGAGCTTATCTACATTCAGCTTGCTCCGCACCAGCTCCGTCAGCACATCGGTCTGGAGCAGCTTGAGGCTGTTGTAGTCGGATGCGGTCAGCTCGATGTACACGGCGCAGTGGAGCAGAGGCTCACGGTTGCGGTGCATGGTGGCCACCAGGGTCGCCACATCCTGCAGGTTGCTCTCGGCGGACCGTCTGTTGCAGGTCGTTGGTGTTGGAGCTGTTCATGCGGTTCTTGTTGGCCGCATTTTGAATGATGCGCTTTTCCTCAGCCGGGGT
>CABSAB010000207.1 GCA_902475515.1 uncultured Eubacteriales bacterium
AGGACGGGGTGAAGTTCTACGACAGCTCCATCGATTCCTCCCCCAGCCGCACCCGGGCGGCCCTGCGGAGCTTTTCCCAGAAGGTCATCCTGGTGGCCGGCGGCAAGGACAAGGGCATTGCCTACGACGACCTGGGTCCGGAACTGGTGACCCATGTCAAGCTCATGGTCCTCACCGGCATGACCGCCGGAAAGATTCGCGCCGCCGCGGAAAATGCCCCCGGCTACAACGGCACGAACCCGGTCATTCTGGACGTGGAAGAATTCGACGACGCCATCCGCACCGCCGCCGCCCACGCCGAGCCGGGGGATGTGGTGATATTGTCCCCGGCCAGTACGTCCTTTGACCGTTTCCGGAATTTCGAGGAGCGGGGCAACCAATTTCAGAAAGTGGTGATGAGCCTTTGATGGATATGGCAAAGACCCTGATGGACCTGTCCGCCGCCTGCGGCGTGTCCGGATTTGAGACCGGGGCGGTGGAGACCGCCAAAACCCTGCTGGAGCCTCTGGTGGACCGTGTGGAGATCACCCCCCTGGGGAACCTCCTGGGCCATCGGGAAAGCGCCCGTCCGGGGGCCAAGACCCTCCTGCTGGATGCCCATTTGGACGAGGTGGGGCTCCTGGTCTCCGGCCGGGCGGGGAACCTCCTCCGGATCACAGACGGCGTTGGCGGCGTGGATTCCCGTCTGCTGCCGGGCACAGTGGTCAAGGTCCTGACCCAGCCGCCCATCTCCGGCGTGATTACCATTCCGGAGACCCCCAAGGAGAAAACGGAGCCGTTCCCCCTGGAAAGTATGTTCCTCGACTGCGGCCTTTCGGAGGAGGACGAAGTCCCCGTAGGCACCCCTGTTTCCTACGGCACCCAGCCCTTCCGGGCGGGGGACCGCATCTTCGG
Source organism: uncultured Eubacteriales bacterium (assembly GCA_902475515.1). GTDB lineage: Bacteria > Bacillota > Clostridia > Oscillospirales > Oscillospiraceae > HGM13006. The sequence continues at coordinate 895 of CABSAB010000207.1, forward strand.
TAAATCTCTGGATAACCGCGCATGTTTCGCGGCATTGCTGCGGGCCATGGAGCTTCTCAAAGACGAGGACCTTCCTGTGAACGTGGCCGTTCTTGGCAGTGTCCAGGAGGAGCGGGGCGGCCTGGGCGCCGAAACGGGCACCTTTGCGCTGCACCCGGATGCCGCGTTGGTGGTGGATGTGACCTTTGGCGACAGCCCGGATACACCGAAGGGCCACGGTATGCCCCTGGGAAGCGGCGCGGCCATCGGCTATAGCCCCGTCCTGGACCGGGCCTATACGCAGCGGCTCAAGGCCCTGGCAGAGCGCCATAATATCCCCTATACCCAGGAGGTCATGGAAAAGAGCACCGGCACCAACTCCATGCACACCCAGATCGCCGGGACCGGGGTCCCCTCGGCCCTGGTCTCCATGCCCCTTCGCTATATGCACACCCCTGTGGAGGAGATATCCCTCCGGGACCTGGAATCCATGGCCCGTCTGGCGGCGGAATTTATCAGAAGCTTTGGGGAGGATGTCCCATGCTGAACACATTGCAAAAACTCTCCGCCCTCACAGCCCCCTCGGGGCTGGAGACGGCGGTGGAAACCTATATTTCGGACCGGGCCGCGTCTCTGGGCCTGTCCGCCCAGAGGGACCCGCTGGGCAATCTCCTGGTGGAAAAGCCCGGCGCCGTCCATCCCGCCCGCCCCGTGGTGCTCACCGCCTATATGGACGAGCCCGGTATGATGATCCGCAATGTCACCGACGAGGGCTTTTTCCGCTTCGGCCTCACCGGCCCCACCGATCCCCGCACCATTTTGGGAAAGACCGTCCTGGCAGGGATGGGGGCGCATCCCGGCGTGGTGGGCCGCAAGCCCATCCACCTCACCACCCCCCAGGAACGAAAGACCATGCCCGCCGCCGACGACCTGTATCTGGACCTGGGGGCTGCGGACCGCGCTGCCGGAGAAAGCCTGGCCGGACCGGGGGATTACGCCGTGTTTGCCCCGGAGTTCCTGGAGCTGGGGGCAAATGCGCTCCTGGCCAAGGCCATGGGCCGCAGCGTGGGATGCAGCGTCCTGCTTTCTGTGATGGAGCAGCCCCTTCCGGTGGATGTGACCTTCGTGTTTACCACCCAGCGGCAGGTGGGCTCCCGTGGGGCCATGGCCGCAGCGGCCCGGCTCCGGCCCGGCGTGGCCATCGCCCTGGAGCTTTGCCCCGGGGATGGGGAGAAGCAGCCCAAGCTTGGAGCTGGACCGGTGCTCCCCACGGTGGATAAGAGCGCCATCTATGACCGGGACCTGACGGCCCTGCTGCGGTCAGCCGCTCCCAGCCCCATCCAGCCCTGGGCCACAGTGGATACCGATGGCGACGGCGGCGTGTTCCAGCGGTCCGGCGGTGGCGCCAAAACGGCGGCCGTCTGCTGCCCCGCCCGGTATTGTTCCGGCCCCGCCCCGGTCATAGACCGCCGGGATCTCAAGGCCGTGCCGAAGCTGCTCCTTTCGGGCCTTGCCGCCCTGAAGGACCGGCCCTGGCTGTAAAAGGGAGGAAGAACCATGCTGATATCAGAACAGACCCGGCTCCTTGCCCAGCAAGCGGAACAGCGCTGTGCCGCAGTCTTTGCGGAGATCGACCGGGTGGCCCAGTGCAATGCGGAGAAGATGCTCCTGGCCTTTCAGGAGCACCGGGTCAGCGCCGCCCATCTGGTGGGTACCACCGGCTACGGTTATGACGACCTGGGCCGGGATACCCTGGATCAGATCTTTGCCCAGGTATTCGGAGCGGAAGCGGGCCTGGTGCGCAGTCAGTTCGTAAACGGCACCCATACCATCACCTGCGCCCTCATGGGCATTCTCCGCCCCGGGGATCTGGTGATCTCCGCCTTCGGCCCGCCCTACGACACCCTGCTGGGCGCTCTGGGGGTCACAGGCAATGCCCCCGGCAATATGCTGGAGCTGGGCATTCGCTACCGGCAGGTGGATATGACGGCGGACCTCCGCCCGGATATCCCCGGCATCCAGGCGGCAGTTCGGGAGAAGAACGCCAAACTCCTGATGATCCAGCGCTCCCGGGGCTATTCCGTCCGGGATGCCCTGACCGTCCGGGAGATCGGCGAGATCATCTCCGCCGCCAAGGCCGCAAACCCCGATATTCTGGTGTTTGTGGATAACTGCTACGGCGAGTTCGTGGAGGAGCTGGAGCCCACCCAGGTGGGGGCCGATATCATGGCCGGCTCCCTCATCAAGAACCCCGGCGGCGGCATCGCCCCAACGGGCGGCTACATCGTGGGAAAAGCGGAGCTGGTGGAGGCCGCGGCCATGCGGCTCACCTGCCCCGGCATCGGCCGGGAGTGCGGCTGCACCCAGGATGTGAACCGCCTGCTGTATCAAGGCTTTTTCCTTGCGCCCCATGTGACGGCCCAGGCTCTCAAGACCGCTGTCCTCTGCGCGGCCCTCATGGAGGCCCAGGGCTACAAGACTGCCCCCAGCGTGGATGCCTGCCGGGGCGATATCGTCCAGACCGTGGAATTTGGGAAACCCGAGCTCCTGCGGGCCTTCTGCCGGGGCGTCCAGATGGGCGCGCCTGTGGATTCCTATGTGACCCCGGAGCCTTGGGATATGCCCGGCTACGAGGATCAGGTCATCATGGCCGCGGGGGCCTTCGTCCAGGGGGCCTCCATCGAGCTCAGCGCCGACGGCCCCATGCGGGAGCCCTATATGGCCTACCTCCAGGGCGGCATCACCTATGAATCCGGCCGTCTGGGACTGCTGCTGGCCCTGGAACAGCTCAGAAAGGCAGGGCAGACCCCATGAAATTATTTGGCAATGTGCGTAAAAAGCCCCTCCGCTGCGGTGCCGTCATCGTGGCCGCCGGGTCCTCCACCCGTATGGAGGGGACCGATAAAATTCTGGCGGACCTCTGCGGCGCTCCGGTGATTGTCCATACGATCCGTGCCTTTGAAGCGTCCGCGGAGATCGATGAGATCGTCCTGGTGACCCGGGAGGAGCTGGTCCCCGAGCTGAAGCTGTTGGCCGCCCGGGAGGGCTTTTTGAAGCTCACCGCTGTGGTTCCCGGCGGAAAGACCCGGACGGAATCTGTGAACCATGGCCTCCGGGCCCTTTCGAAAAATACCCGTCTCGCCGCCATCCAGGACGGCGCCCGCCCCCTGGTGACCGTGGACCTCATTGATGAAACCGTCGCCCGTGCCCGGCTCACCTCTGCCGCCGCCCCGGCCATTCCCGTGAAGG
>CABSAB010000208.1 GCA_902475515.1 uncultured Eubacteriales bacterium
ACCCCGGCCAGGGACCCGCCGCCCCGTGGAAAGGATGTGAACGATTTTCTGTGCCACCGGCTGGGGATTCCCATTCGGGGCAGCCACGGCAAAGAGCCGGAGCGGTGAGTGCCGGTTTTGCAGCTTCGACAGATTCTCCCTCTTGCAAATTGTTATCATATATGTTAACATTAAAATGGTGAGGTGACGTGAGAGTATGGATGAACTGCGCAAACGGCAGAAAATCATATCCCAGCTTGTGGAGGCCCGTCTGGAGCAGGGCATTTCCCAGGCAGAACTGGCAAGGCGGCTGGGAATCCAGCGTTCCGGCATTAACCGCCTGGAAAGTGGGACACAGAACCCCACGCTTGATATGATCTTAAAAATCGCCTCGGCGCTGGGGAAGGATGTTTCACTGGAACTGAACGACAAGGAGGAGCCTATGAGTCATGTTTACAGTCTCCGCATTTATGATACGGAGCTAATGCGCTTTTCCATGGAAAAGCAGGGCTTGTCCGGCCTTGTGGCTGAAATCTTATACACCAACGAGGAGCAGGCCCATTTGGTGCCTTTGGATATGGAGCGCACCGGCGAGGGCGTCATTCATTGGCTGGAGCGGCGGGTTATCCCCAAAAACCGCGCCTTTGTGGACGAGATTCTGAAAACCCTTGGCCTCAGCCATAACGACACCAAGGGAATCATTGACGTGTGCAAGGGGCTGTCGCTCAACGACAGCTATTGGGTGGTGCGGTCAGGATTTGAGGGGAAGTTCTCCCAATACAATCTTTATGAGCGCCCATTTCCAGAGAGGCTGGCATCCGTTGCGTTCACCGGACATGGCCACGGGAAAAACAGTTCAGCTATTTCCCCGGAGCTGACCACAGGCGGTATGCTGCCCAAGGCGTGGCGCACTGTGGAGCACGATGGGATAACTCTCTACAAGGGCGGCACGACCGGCGCGTCCAATACGGGCCGGGAGCCGTACTGCGAGTATTATGCTTCGCAGATTGCGGAAACCATGCGCCTGAACGCCGTGCATTATGACCTGGAGAACTGGAAAGGCATTACCGCCTCTAAGTGCGCCCTGTTTACCAACATCGACACGGCCTATATCCCCATCGGGCGCATTGTCCGAACCGGGGGCATTGCCGCCTGCCTTGCCTACTACGACAAGCTGGGGCCGGAGTTTTCCGAGCAAATCCGCAGTATGCTGGTGTTTGACGCCCTGATCTACAATGAGGACCGCCACTTTGGAAACTTCGGCGTCCTGCGGGATAACCACAGCGGCGACATTATTGCGCCCGCCCCCATTTTTGACAACGGGCTGTCCCTGTTCTGCTATGCCGGTAAGGAAGATTATGCGAACCTGGACGAGTATGCAAAAACCCGTTCTAATCCCTACAACATCTCCTATGAGGAGGTGTGCGCGGAGGTCATGGGGCCAAAGCAGAAAGAGCAGCTCAGCCGCATGATCGGGTTCCGGTTCAAGCGCCACGAAAGCCTTGGCCTGCCGGAAGAACATCTGCAGGCCATTGAGAAGCATTTGGAGGGCCGGGTGCGCAAGCTGCTGGCAATCCCCACCCGTCATCTAAAACAGGAGAAGGCGCGGTAAAAACGAATATCTTTTTTTGGAGAGCGTTCTGAAAATGGACGTTCTTTTTTGTTGCCCATTTTTAGCGAGGAGCATGAGCGATGAAGGATTATGATGTGACCATTACGGAAACCTTGGAGATGACCGTCACAGTGAACGCTGCAAGCCGGATGGAGGCCGAGCAGCTTGTCAACGAGCGGTGGAAGAAAGGAGATTATATTCTGGATGCCGACCACTTCACTGGTGTGAATTTCAAGGCCAGGGACCAAAACCGTGACCGGGGCGAGCGATGAGTTCTTTTTTCGCCTGTCTCAGATTCCCCGCAGGGGAATGGAATGTAGTTGTACCAGCAAGCATCGCCTTTGTGATACCACAAAGGCCGCTTGTTAGGGGGAACGCCCCCTAATACCCCGTTTGAAAAGATGGAGGTTTTCATGGAAGGATTGTTTTTCGCCATTGGATTTCTGCTGGGCGGTGTGGTCGGCGTGCTGATTATGTGCCTGCTTCAAATCAACCGCATCGGCAAAAAGGAGGATTCGGAAGAATGAGAAAACGCAACGTACACGTCCAGTTCTGGCTGGACAAAAAAGAGGCGGAAGCCTTTAACAAGAAAGTAAAACGCAGCGGCCTTTCCCGCGAGGCGTACCTGCGCCATCTGGTGAACGGCCTGGTTCCCCAGGACGCGCCACCGCCCGCCTACTACGACTTTATGCGGGAGCTTCACCGGATCGGCGGCAACCTCAACCAGATCGCCCAGAAAGCCCATGTGCTGGGCGTCATTGATGAGCGCCGCTATGATGAGGAAATGCGGAAGTTTGACCAGCTCGTCCGGGACATCACCAAAGCAGTGATTCTCCCCCGCGCCATGGAGTAACCATGGCCACCACATCCATCTGGCGGGTGAACGGCTGGCTGGGCAAGGTCCTCATCTATATCGAGAATCCAGATAAGACCGAAAATCCTGATTTCTTTGAAAAGCAGGATATGGATGGCAAAGAGGCCCAGGGCCTTGCGGATGTGATCGAGTATGCTGTCCAGCAGCAAAAAACAGGCAAGGCAGTGGAAAGCGAAGGCGAAACAGTTATGCGGCAGTTTGTTTCCGGGGTGAATTGCAGCCCCTCTACTGCCCGCGACGAGATGATAGCGGTAAAAAAGCGGTTTGGAAAGGAGGACGGGACTGTGGCCTACCACGGCTATCAGAGCTTTGCCTCCGGCGAGGTCACGCCGGAGCTGGCCCATGAGATCGGCCTTTCCCTGGCAAAAAAGCTGTGGGGTGAAAAATACCAGGTGCTGGTGGCTACCCATCTGGACAGAGAAAATCATCTGCACAACCATTTCGTTCTCAATACGGTTTCCTTTGTAGATGGAATCAAATACCATCGCACGGAACAGGATTATTTCGATATGCAGCGGGAATCGGACCGACTGTGCCGGGAATATGGGCTGTCCGTCATTGAAAATCCCCAGCGGGGAAAATCCAAGCACTACGGGGAATGGCGGGCCGAGCAGGAAGGCCGCCCCACCTATCTCTCCCTCATCAAAGCCGATGTGGATACTGCCATCCGCCAGTCTATGACGGAACGGCAGTTTTTTTATCATCTGCGGCAGATGGGCTATGACGTCAAGGTGGGCAAGGATATTACGGTCCGCCCGCCGAATTACCCCCGTGGACGCAAGCTCATGCGTAACTTTGGCGAGGACTACTCGATGGAGAACATCCGCAGGCGGATTTTAGCCCAGCGCCGCCCCCAGCGGGAACACAGGCCGGAGCCGTTTCGGTGCAGGCTCCACGGAGATTTGAAACAGGCCAAAAAGGTGACGGGGTTCCGCGCCCTCTGCTTCCACTACTGCTATCTGCTGGGGGTATTCCCCCAAAAGCAGAACCGCCCGCCCAGGCGGGTGCCTCATGCACTGCGAGAGGATTTGATCCGGGCGCAGGAGCTTACCGATGAAGCCCGCCTTCTTTCCCGCCACCGCATTGACACTCTGGAGCAGCTCAATGACTATCAATCCGATTTGAAATCTCGGCTTTCAAGCATAACGGAACAGCGGAAAAGCCTGTACCGGAAACTTCGCACCAAGGCAGTGATGGCCGACCCCGCCCAGCAGGAACACATCCGGGCTGAGATCTCCAAACTATCTGCGCAGATAAAGGAGCTGCGCCGGGAGGTGAAGCTGTGCGAGGATATTGTCCTGCGCTCCACTTCCATCAAGGATAAGATACAGGCCGCCCGTGAGGAAGTCTCCGGCAAGGATGAGAAAGCCCGCCAGGAGCCGGAGCAGGGCCGGGCGGCTCCCCCAGGAAGGAGATGATTTTCGATGTATAACTCAGGCGACGCGGCGGAGCAAGTGGTACGGATGAGCCTGGAGGGCGCTGAATTTGCCCTCAAAATCACCGGTTCTGCTGCTAAAAATCTGGCCGCCGCCCTTTACACGGTTCTGAAAGACCAGAAAAAGACCAAGGGCAAAGCCCGCATTGAAGCCATGCTGCGGGAGAAGCGCCCCTTAAAGGTTTACACCATCAAGAAGGAGGATTGCC
>CABSAB010000209.1 GCA_902475515.1 uncultured Eubacteriales bacterium
TATTATGGCCTTTTAGGCCTAGTCCAAACCACGCGTTTTACGCGTGGTTATGATTTAATTTTGCAATCAACGTACTGATAACACAAGCCGGGAGGGACTTTTGATTCCTCCCGGCTTTATCATATCTGCTCCAGCAAGCTGATCATCGTCTCAAATGCAGAGCAGACACCCTCCAGCTGCTCATACCGGTAATGCTCGCCGTACCAATCAAAGCTTGGGCTTACCGCCTCCTGCTCTCGGTAGGCCTTCAATTCCGGCAAAAGCTGCTGTAAGGATTGCAACATTATCTCTGGGGACTCCCCTGCCTGCAGCTTGTCACGAAATTCCTTCAGTTGCTCCAGCTCTGCAGCGTATACGTTGGAAAGAAACGAAGAATTCCGGTAGGTCTCATAGTTTTGCCTGCACAGGCTGATCTTCATCTCAAGAACGTCTAATATCTCCATGGTCTACTCCATTTTACATCAGTAATAATACTGCTCTACCGTTTTCCCCTGACGGCGCATCAGCAAGCAGATGCGCTCCATCGCCTTGAGCTTCATATCCAGATCCAGGGGCACATCTTTCCCCTCGTAGGCCGGATTCTTGGCTCTGCCAATAAATACCCGCAGAGTCGTACAGCTTTCGATCAGCTGTTTTGCCAAAAACGCCGCACCGTTCTGGGCGTCCAATTCCGAAAAGGCTCCGTCGGATAAATACCGTTCCATAATATCGCCAGCCCTGGTCACCGTCAGCACGCCCTCTGTGACCAGGTCCACATCCGCCATAAATGAGATGGGCGGAACACCGTCCGCTGCCGTCTCAGCCATGGTCTCCACCGGGCTGCCCAGCACCCGGGATACGATTTGGGCAGTGGTGCCGCCGCAGATGATCTTGTGGCCATCCGCCTCCATAAACTCATGGACCATGAATTCATCATCCTCCGGATATTCCGGCGGACCGTACATCAGATCCACATTCTGCTCCGGCGCGATACGAATAACCATCGCCGTTACATCATCTGTGGGTTCATTCCCGTAGAGATTATCCACCGCAGCAACCAGTTCCGAGGCGAGGCGCAGGGCGCTTGGATACTGGTCTGCCCGCTGACAAAGCCATTTCCCGACGCTCTCCCAGGTCCAGTCAAAGGAAAACTGATTCCTCGCACCTGCATTCACCGCACCATCGGAGGTCACCACGATCACATCTCCTTCGATCAGCGGCAGACTGCTTTCCCAAATATTCTTATCTGCCACCACCCGAAGTGTCCGGTCCAGCCGAACCACCTGGCCATTCCGAATGATCCACGCCTGTGGATTGTCAAATTCCGTAAAGCTGGCTTCGCCGCTTTCATCAACGGTGACCACGCTGAATGTACAATAATTCATTCCCCGTTCCGAGCACACCGGCAGGGTGCGGATCACCGCGTCCACTGCGGATTCAACTGTTTCCCCGCCAAGCAGCATAGTGGAGAGGATGGTAGAGCCCATGGTAGAGAGGATATTGGCTTTGACACCGCTGCCCATACCATCGGCCAGCACGCCGATAAACTGATCCTCTGTCCGCTTGATCTCCACCTTGTCTCCGCAGACCTCTTCACCAAAGTGGTTGATGCTGCGATATCCAAAATCCACATAGATATTCATGGCGCTTCCTCCTCCCCCAGGATGCGCTGCTTAAGCTGGTTGAGGGTCACCTTGGTCTCTGCTGTGGTTTCACCCAAAAGAAATGCGATCTGCTGGGCCACGGTCATCTGCTTTTCTATGACCTTTTGAGCCATCTCCACGCTCTGGAGCCGGGACTGCTGCTGCTCTGCCTCGGCCTCCTCTTCCTCGGTGATATCCCGGAACAGGCCCAATGCCATATGCAGCTCCTTGAGCGGCACCAGGCTGGCTTCTACCCGCATATAGATCTCGGGAATATCCATACGGCGGTTTTTAATCGGAAGCCCCGTGTCCAGGACATATTGAAAATCACCGGGGTCCATCAGTTCAAATATGTATCTCTCCTGCTCCGGGCGAATGGAAAATAAGCTTCCGGCCTCGCTGTTAAAGCCCACTACCTTCTGGCTCTCATCCACCAAAATAGCAGCCATGGGCAGATTTTCATAGACCGCGCTGTAAACATCCCGTTTTGCCTCCTGCACCACCTGCCGGCACAGGCTCACATTTTCCCTGCGTTTTAGAATTGCCTCGGCCCGCTCTCGGCAGGTCTGATAGCCACATGCGCCGCAGTTTTGCTGCTGTCTGGGATTCCCAACACCGATATGATAGAGCATGGCCTGGATCTCGTCTTCCCCGGGCACATACTCCGGAACCGGTCTTGCAATGGCAGGATTGGCCAGGGCAATACCGCGGGTGTCAAAATACGGTGTTTCGCCTTCAGACTTCACGTAGGCTTCCAGCAGGAGCTTGGCTGCCAGTGGAGACATTTCCCGCTTTTCCACGTGGGCGCCAACACAGCCGCCTGGGCAGGCGCAAAGCTCCAACACACAGCGTGCAAGCCGTCCCTGCCGAAGTTCCTCCAGCAGTTCTACACAACGGTCAATCCCATCTGCCTGCAGCATCCGATACCCGTGCTCCGGCAGAAAATAGTTGATACATTGCAGCATCCCGCCCGCAGCTGCGCTGAGGGTCCCGATCCCACTGCCATCAGACAGCAGGGGTTCCTCCTCGCATGCGGGTAATTTGATGCCCGCCTCCTGAAGCCATTCCAGCAACTGCCAAATCGTCAAGACACCATTGATCTCCGTGGAGTGGCGTACATCCTCCGCCTCCCCACCCCTGGCCGGACAAGTGGTCACATAGACCACTGCCGCACTGGTAAAATCCCGTTTCAGCATCCGGCCATGGGCGATCATGGGCGACGCCACTGGCGCCAGCAAGGATATCAATTCCGGATAATACTGTTCCACTAAATTTTGAATCACCGGGCAAGCGGAAAGGATCAAATTTTCTCCATCCTTTTCCCTCAGAAACCGGGCATACTCCGACGCCACCGCCGCAGCCGCCTCCGCTGCATCTGCCGCATCCCAAACGCCAAGCCTCTGAACCGCTGCCGCCAGCTGCTCCAGTGTCACCCCATCGGGTAGAAACGCCCGGCAAGCAGGGTCAATGGAGAGAATCACCTTCCGCCCAGCCTCGATCAGCCCTTTGACCGACGTCAGCTGATCTGCCTGGGCCACAGCGCCATGTCCGCAGCTTTTCAAGCAGGTTCCGCAAGCGATACAGCGCTCCGGCTCAATGGTCACATCATTTTTAATCAGCTGGATCGCCGTTACCGGACACTCCTGCATACATTTCAAGCAATTTCGGCATTGCTCCTGATTGATATAAAAAACAGCCACAGATGCCATCTCCCGGAAATCAGATTACTTTATATATGGCAAATTCAGCGGCGAATGTCAAGTATCAGTTTGTACGCACAAAAGGAGCCATACCGTTTGGCATGGCCCCTTTTGAAAAAAATCAGATGTTGTTGGCCGCCATAAATGCGGAATAAGTGGCAAACCGCATATTTCCCTTCAGGAACTCATTCGGCTTGTTCAAGAGCATCTGGCTCTGCATACCGTGGGCTCTTGTGATCTGGGCATCCCCCACCACATAGAACTCCGGCGCTGTGCCAAAGAAGGTCTCCGCCTCGGCAACACAGGGCCGCAGACCGCCGCTGACCACAACAGAATCAAAGGGTTCCTCAAACCGCTGGCCATCCTTCTCATAGACCGCTTTGCCGCCGTCTACAGAGATGATCTGCGCATGGTCGATTTCCCGGATATCCGCATACTTTTCTTTCAGATACCGCAGCGTCTGCGGTGCGTCGTGGCCGCCGATGTTGCTGCCCATGACACTCCGGGTGATGACCGTCACCTCATGGCCGGTATCCCGCAGATACATGGCGCATTCCATAGCAGACATGGCGCCACCGACCACCACGACCTTATGGCCCAGCTCCGCCTCACGGCCAAAGACCTCGATGGGATGGGGCGCTTCCGCACCGCCGGGAATATCCAGCCGGATGGGCGCGCCGCCGGTGGCGGCAATGACAGCGTTAAACTTTCCCTGCTCGATCAACTCTGGCGTAGCCTCGGTGTTCAGCAGGAATTCCACCCCTAACTTCTCACACTGGCGGATC
>CABSAB010000210.1 GCA_902475515.1 uncultured Eubacteriales bacterium
CGGGGCAGTATAACAAGGACAGCTCCATCGAATCCTTCGCCCGCCGTAAGCATGGCGGGCGATGGTGATGGGCTTGCTCCAGTTCTTCACCACCGGGGATATCCCTTCCACCAGAATGGGAGCGCGGAACACGGTGCCGTCCAGGATGGCCCGGATGGTGCCGTTGGGGCTTTTCCACATCTCATGGAGATGATACTCGGTCATGCGGTCCGCGTTGGGGGTGATGGTGGCGCACTTGACGCCCACGCCATATTTTTTGATGGCCTCCGCGGCCTCTGCCGTCACCTTGTCGCCGGTCTCGTCCCGGTGGGGAAGGCCCAGGTCATAATATTCCGTCTTCAGGTCCACAAAGGGAAGGATCAGCTTCTCCTTGATCTCCTGCCAAAGGATCCGGGTCATCTCGTCTCCGTCCATCTCCACCAGGGGCGTGGTCATTTTGATTTTTTCCATGTGGAATCCACCCTTCTTGCTCGTTTCTTGTATTATAGCGGATTTACACGGAAAATCCTAGCGGCTATTTGCACAAAGTATCGGGCACTTTTGCAGGCTCCTCGGGCATCTCCGTCATCATCCCCGCGCAAAATTTTTACATTTTTTCTTTCGCCCCCACTTCCAAACGGCAGATTTTCCTGCTATAATAGCTTCCCACGAATGTAATTTGGGAAACCTTGGAGGAATTACCCATGAAGATACGGACCCTTGTCCCCCTGATCGCCACGCCGCTTTTTGCGCTGTGCGGCTGCACCCTGCGGCTCTGGAGCCTGGGCGTCTCAGACGGCCACGGGCTGCCCGCGGACCATATTGCAAACACCATCTTTGCCTGGGGCTCGCTGGCCATTGTGGCCATCCTGCTGGTCCTGGCCATCACCTCCCCGGGCCGCAGCGGCAGGCACAGGGTGCTCTCCTGCGGCGGCGGCGGATACGCCCTTGGCGTACTGGCCGCAGTGATGCTCCTGGCAGGCTCTGCCCTGGAGTTTATGGAGGCGCTGCAATCCGGCCCCGATCTGTCCAGCCCCATCATGTGCCTGCTGGGCCTGATGGGCGGCATCTGCTGCATCATCACCGCCCACACCCGCAGATCCGGCAACACCGCCCATCCCGCCGCGGAGCTGATCCCCGTGGTGTACTTAGTGGTGAAACTGGTGCTGAACTTCAAGAGCTGGAGCATCGATCCCATCATTCTGGATTACTGCGTGATCCTGTTTGCGCTGATCTTCTCCCTGCTGGCCTTCCATCGAACTGCGGGCTTTGTCTTTGATAAGGGAAAACCCCGCACGGCGCTGTTTTTCTCCATGTGCGCCATGTACTTCTGCGCGGCGGCCATTATGGACGGCATCGCGGATGTGAGCTTTGCCACCATCGCCACCTATTTGGGGCTGCTGCTGTGGCAGCTGCCGGTGATCATCTGCTTACTCACCCCCGCTCCGCCGGACCCGAAGCCGGAACCGGAGGAAGACGAGGCCGCTTCCGCCTGATCATCCTTCTCCCCGCATACCAGATGGTATGCGGGGATTTTTTCTCCGGGGACCGGCGCCGGAAATTTGTTTCAAAATTATTCACAAAGGGCTATTGACAATGTTCGGAAGTAGTGGTACATTTATTTTAGCACTCAGGGAGTTCGAGTGCTAACGTCAAAAGATATGCGGAGGTGGACCCCATGGAACTGACCCAGCGGCAGAAAAAGATCCTGCAGGCCGTGGTGGACTGCTATGTGGCAACGGCAGAGCCTGTGGGCTCCAAGACCATTGCCGCCATGCCGGATATGGGCTATTCCTCCGCCACCATTCGAAACGAGCTGGCCACCCTTACGGAGCAGGGCCTTTTGGAACAGCCTCACACCTCGGCGGGGCGCATCCCCTCCCCGGCGGGCTACCGGCTCTACATCGATGAGCTGATGGACAACTACCGGCTCAGCCGGGATGAGACCCAGAGCCTGAACCGGGAGATGAGCGGAAAGCTTCAGGAGTTTGACAAGGCCATTGCCCAGGTGGGGCAGCTGATCTCCAAGCTCACCAACCTGCCGGCCTACGCCGTGGCCACCAAGAGCCGCGCCGTGACCGCCTCCCGGTTTGAACTGATCCAGACGGCCCCCCACAGCTTTATTCTAGTGCTGCTGCTTTCCACTGAGGCGGTGCACAACAAGCTCATCAAGCTGCCCGTGAATGTGGACCCCCAGGACCTCCGGAGCCTTGTGGCGCTCCTCAATACCACCCTCACGGACATCACCCCTGAGGAGATCACCCCCCAGCTGATGGCAAAGCTCCAGCAAAACGCCGGCTCTGCCGCCAGCCTGGTATCGGTGATCATTGAGTTCACCGTGAACACCCTGGGGGAGGAACAGAAAAACGAAGTTTACGTCACCGGCCAGACCAAGCTTCTGGGCCAGCCGGAATATCAGGACATCGGAAAGGCCACCGAGATCATCTCCCATTTGGATGAGGATGTGATCTCCACCCTGCCGGTACCGGATTCCGATTCCAGCGTGAAAATTCTCGTGGGTCCGGAGAATGTGTCCCAGGCGCTGAAAGAAACCAGCGTGGTCATGGCCCGGTACGATCTGGGCGACGGTATGCAGGGCATGGTGGGCGTGGTCGGCCCCACCCGCATGGACTATGCGCAGGTGGCCGCCAGGCTTTCATATTTTGCCGAGGGATTGGGTAAGATGTTTTCAAAGGCACTGCCACCGTCCATGCCGGAGCCGGATGAGACCATAAAACAGGAGGATTGATTGACCCATGGAAGATGAAGTGAAGACCACTCCGGCGGAGGAGGCCACAGAGCCGGAACTGGAGCAGGATACCACCCCCGAGACCGCGGCGGAGCCGCAGACCGACGCCGCGGCGGAAGCGGAACCCGAACAGGAGCCCGATCCTCTTGCCGAGGCCCAGGCGGCCCTGCAGAAGGAGCATGACCAATATCTCCGGCTGGCTGCGGAATACGACAACTTCCGCAAGCGTTCCCAGAAAGAGAAGGACAATATCTACCGGGACGCCAAGGCCGACACCACAGAGAAATTCCTGCCGGTGTTCGACAATCTCGCCCGGGCCCTGGAGCAGGAGACCGAGGACGCCGCCTACAAAAAAGGCGTGGAGATGACCATGACGGGGCTCATGGAGATTCTGAAGAAGCTGGACGTGACCGTCTACGGCGAGCCCGGCGACACCTTCTCTCCCGATCTCCACAACGCCGTGATGCACATAGACGACGACAACTACAAGGAGGGCGAGATCGTCCAGGTATTCCAAAAGGGATTTATGCTGGGCGACAAAGTCATCCGATTTGCTATGGTCCAGACGGCAAACTGACGCCGCTGACATATAAACTTGTAAAAATTTAGATTCATATAGGAGGAACTTATTATGGGCAAGATCATTGGAATCGATTTAGGTACTACCAACTCCTGCGTTTCCGTTATGGAAGGCGGCGAGCCGGTCGTTATTGCCAACGCCGAGGGCGGCCGCACCACACCTTCTGTGGTGGCCTTCTCCAAGACCGGCGAGCGCATGGTGGGCCAGGTGGCAAAACGCCAGGCCATTCAGAACCCCGACCGCACCATTGCATCCATCAAGCGTAAGATGGGTACAGACGAAAAGGTCTCCGTGGACGGCAAGAACTACACCCCATGATCCTTCAGAAGCTGAAGGCGGACGCGGAAGCCTATCTGGGCAGCACCGTCACCGAGGCGGTCATCACCGTTCCCGCGTACTTCAACGACGCCCAGCGCCAGGCCACCAAGGACGCCGGCAAGATCGCAGGCCTTGACGTCAAGCGTATCATCAACGAACCCACCGCCGCGGCCCTGGCCTACGGCGTGGACAAAGAGGAAGACCAGAAGGTCATGGTCTATGACCTGGGCGGCGGCACCTTCGACGTGTCCATTCTGGAGATCGGCGACGGCGTCATCGAGGTCCTGTCCACCGCTGGTGACACCCACCTGGGCGGTGACGACTTCGACCAGCGGATCATGGACTATCTGGCCGCGGAATTCAAGAAGGATACCGGCGTGGACCTGACCGCCGACAAGGTGGCCATGCAGCGCCTGAAGGAGGCCGCCGAGAAGGCCAAGATCGAGCTGTCCGGCGTGACCACCTCCAACGT
>CABSAB010000211.1 GCA_902475515.1 uncultured Eubacteriales bacterium
AGGCGGTGATCCACTCCTATATGCGGGAGCGCTACGCCGGCTGCGGAAAAATGATCATCGGGTCCGATTCCCACACCCGCTACGGCGCCTTTGGCACCATGGCCATCGGCGAGGGCGGCCCGGAGCTGGTGAAGCAGCTGCTAAGCCGTACCTATGACATCGATATGCCCCCCGTGGTGGGCGTTTATCTCACCGGCAAGCCCCAGCCGGGGGTTGGCCCCCAGGATGTGGCCCTGGCCATTATCGAAAAGACCTTCAACGCCGGGACGGTGAAAAACGCGGTAATGGAGTTCTTCGGCCCCGGCATCGGGAATTTGGCCATGGACTACCGCAGTGGCATTGACGTCATGACCACCGAGACAAGCTGTTTAAGCTCCATCTGGGAGACCGACGAGACGGTGAAAAAGACTTTGACCATCCATGGCCGGGGGGAGGAATACCGGGAGATGCACCCGGACGAGGGTGCGTACTATGACCGGGTGATCCATGTGGAGCTGGATCAAGTAGCGTGCATGATCGCGCTCCCGTTCCATCCCTCCTGCGCAGTGCCGATTCACACCTTCAATGAGAATCTTACGGACCTCCTGCACCAGGTGGAGGAGCGGACCAAGAGCCAGCTGGAGCTGAAAAATCCCCTGGAGAGCCTTCTCACAAAGATCAAAAACGGAAAATTCTACGCCGATCAGGGCGTGATTGCGGGCTGTTCCGGCGGCACCTATCAGAACCTCACCCGTGCGGCGGAGATTTTAAACGGCAGCCCTTTGGGCTCGGACGCTTTCTGGCTGTCGGCCTATCCCGCGTCCATGCCGGTGATGATGGAGCTGAGCCGCACCGGGAGCCTTACAAAGCTCATGGCCAGCGGCGTTTCCATCCGCAGTGCCTTCTGCGGCCCCTGCTTCGGGGCGGGGGATGTGCCGGCCAACGGGGCGTTCTCCATCCGCCATTCCACCCGAAACTTCCCCAACCGGGAGGGCAGCAAGCCCGGGGACGGCCAGCTCTCCTATGTGGCCCTGATGGATGCCCGGAGCATTGCGGCGTCCGCGCTGAACGGCGGCGCCATCACGGCGGCGTCCGATTTGCCGGAGATCGCGGAGGACGCGGCCTGGGTGGATTATCAGTACGACGATTCCGCCTACAAGGCCCGGGTGTATTTCGGCGTGGGCAAGGGGGATCCGGAGGAGCCGCTGGTGTTCGGCCCCAACATTGCCGACTGGCCGGAGCAGATCCCCATGCCGGAGAATCTGCTTTTGACCGTGGCTTCGGCCATCTATGACGAGCTTACCACCACCGATGAGCTGATCCCTTCCGGGGAGACCTCCTCCTACCGCTCCAACCCCCTGAAGCTCAGTGAATTTGCACTGAGCCGCAAGGACCCCCAGTATGTAGGCCGGGCCAAGGCGGTGAAAGCCCTGGAGCAGGACCGGCGGGCGGGAAAGGATGTCTCCGCCGCCATGGCCGGGTATGACCCGAAGACTACGGGCCTTGGCAGTGTGGTCATGTCCATCCGGCCCGGCGACGGGTCCGCCCGGGAGCAGGCGGCCTCCTGCCAGCGGGTGCTGGGGGGCGCGGCCAACGTATGTCTGGAATACGCCACCAAGCGCTACCGTTCCAATGTCATCAACTGGGGTATGGTGCCCTTTACGGTGGAAAATATCCGGGAACTGAATATCCAACCCGGCGACCAAATCTACGTGTCTGGTATCCGAAACGCACTGTTGGGAGAAGATGATTTCGTGATGGGCACACTGATCCAGCCCGGCGGCAAGCGGGAGATCCGCCTGGATATGAAGAACCTCCCCCGGGAGGAACGGGACATCATTCTGGCGGGCTGCCTGATCAACTACTATGCGGGAAAGTAAAGCGTCTGTGCGCATCCTCTCCGAGTGCCGGGGAGGATGCGCTTTCTCTGCCGGAATGAATTGTGTGTTTTCTGGGAAAATATTTTACAAACGCTTTGAAATCATGTATAATAACAAAGATTAGCAATGTTTGGCTGACAGGGAGGCGCTCCTATGAAATTATCCCGCGTGCTTTTGGCGGTGGCACTGGTCTTATCGATGCTTTCTGGCTGCGGCAGCCGGGGGGGAACGGCGAAGGAGGGGGACAGCATCCTGGCTACCACCTATCCCATGTACTACCTTACATCCCGGCTCACCGAGGGGATGGAGGATGTAACGGCGGAGCTGATGATTTCCGATTCCGTCAGTTGTCTCCATGACTATTCTCTCACCACGGAGCAGATGAAGAAGATCGACCGGGCGGACCTGATCGTCATGAACGGCGGCGGGCTGGAGGACTTTATGGAAAGCGCTCTGGAGGGTGTGCCGGAGGAGAATATCATCGTGGCCAAGGATTACTCCGATCCCCACTACTGGCTGGACCCACAGACCTATCAGGCCATGGGAAATATCATAGCGGTGGCCTTGGGAGAGAGATATCCGGAGCAGAACAAAGTTCTGACTTATAATCAGAGAGTGCTGACCACGGAACTGGCCGCCTTGCAGGAGGAACTGCAGGGGGAGCTTTCTGAGCTGAGCAGCCGGGAGCTTATTACCTTTCACGACGGTTTTTCCTGGTTTGCGAAGGCCTTTGATTTGACCATCCTGGCATCCATCGAGGAGGAGGAGGGGGCCGAGGCTTCCGCCGGGGAGCTGAAGGAAATCTGTGATTTGATTAAAGAAAAAAATATCCCCGCCATCTTTGTGGAGAAAAACGGCTCCACGAACGCGGCGGAGATCATCGCCCGGGAGACCGGTGTGAAGATTTATACGTTAAACACCATGATGGACGGACAAACGGACTATTTCACCGCCATGCGTGAAAACGTGCAGGCGGTCAAGGAGGCGCTGTCATGAGCGTCATCAAGCACGGGGATCAGGGCTGCGGCGGCCACTGCTGTCTGAAAATTGAAAACCTCTCCGTTAGGATCGGCGGCGAGGATATCCTCCGGGATGTGAACCTGCACATCCACTGCGGCGAGATCGTGGCGCTGATCGGGCCCAACGGGGCGGGGAAGTCCACCCTCATTAAGTCTATTCTGAATGAGTGGGAGCACGAGGGCAAGATCAGCTTCCAGCCCGCGGTGGGCCGCAGCCGGAAATTCCGCATCGGCTATGTGCCCCAGAGCCCCAGCTTTGACCCCGGGGATCCGGTGACGGTGCTGGATCTGTTTCAGATGTGCGTGGGAAACCGCCCGGCATTTCTGCCGCCTGGGCGGCGGCAGCGGGAGACGATCCTCTCCTGTCTGAAAAACGTCCATGGAGAAAGTCTTGTGGACAAGAAGATCGGCAGCCTCTCCGGCGGCGAGCTTCAGCGGGTGCTGCTGGCCCTGGCGCTGGAACCGGTGCCGGACATCCTGATCCTGGACGAGCCCCTCTCCGGGGTGGATGTGGAGGGCATGAATACGCTGCTTTCCATGCTGGATGAGATCCGCACAAAGTTTGATCTCTCTATTTTAATGGTCACGCACGATTTTTCCACTCTGAACCGCTTTGTGGATAAGGTGGTTTTGCTCAATGAGACAGTGCTGACCGAGGGGACCCCCGATCAGGTGCTGTCCTCCGGGGCGTTCCGGAGGGCCTTTCATATGGTGGGAGGTGACGAGGGATGATGGAGCTTTGGTATGATCTTGTGTCGCTGCTGCCCTTTGAGTGGGCGGCGCCGGGAGAAATGCTGTTTATGAAAAATGCCCTGCTGGGCATTGTGGTACTGTGTCCGCTGCTGGGGCTGCTGTCCTGTCACATCGTCACAGGGAAGATGAGCTTTTTCTCCGACGCGCTGGGCCATTCCGCCTTTACGGGTGTTGCCATCGGTGCGGTGCTGGGGGCGGCGTTTCCCATGAGTGTGGCGGTAGGGCTGTCGGTGCTGTTTGCGCTTCTGTTTACCTATGTGCGGCAAAAGTCCACCTTGTCGGGGGATACGGTGATTGGGGTATTTTCCTCCACAGCCGTTGCGTTCGGCATCTTCGTCGCCACCTTTGGCGGCGGGAGTTTTACCAAGTTTAACAGCTATCTGGTGGGTGATATCCTCTCGGTGACGCCCCTGGAGATCGGGCTTTTGTTTCTGGTGCTGCTTTTGGTGGCACAAGCAAGCCC
>CABSAB010000212.1 GCA_902475515.1 uncultured Eubacteriales bacterium
GCGGAGAACGTATTGGTCCTGGGCCTCCCCAAAACCGAGGACGGAGCCGTTGACTACACCCAGGACTTTTTTGGCAAGAGCGCCAATCTCACCGTTTCCGGCCAGCTAAACGCCGAGTCCTTCGCCCAGGCCTTTGGAAACGTGTATACCTTCGGCCCCACCTTCCGGGCGGAGAATTCCAACACCCAACGCCATGCGGCGGAGTTCTGGATGATCGAGCCGGAGATGGCCTTTGCGGACCTTAGCGACTACATGGACACCGCCGAGGCTATGATCAAATTCGTCATTCGCCGGGTGCTGGAAAAGTGCCCGGCAGAGATGGAGTTTTTCGGGAAATTTATGGACAAGGAGCTCATGGACCGGCTCACCAATGTGGTGGATAACGAATTTGCCCGCATCACCTACACCGAGGCGGTGAAGCTGCTGGAGGAGTCCGGGGTGAAGTTTGACTATCCTGTGTCCTGGGGCTGCGACCTCCAGACCGAGCACGAGCGCTATCTCACGGAGCAGCACTTTAAAAAGCCCGTATTCGTCACAGACTACCCCAAGGAGATCAAGGCCTTCTATATGCGCCTGAACGACGACGGCAAGACTGTGGCCGCGGCGGACTGCCTGGTACCCGGCATCGGCGAGATCATCGGCGGCAGTCAGCGCGAGGAGCGGCTTTCCGTCCTGGAAGCCCGCATGGGCGAGCTGGGGCTGAACCCCGAGGACTACTGGTGGTATCTGGACCTCCGGCGCTACGGCTCCACCCATCACGCGGGCTACGGCCTGGGCTTCGAGCGGATGATCATGTACCTCACGGGCGTAAGCAACATCCGGGACGTGATCCCGCACCCCCGAACTGTGGGAAACGCAGAATTTTGATGTTCCATTCTCCTGCAAACGGATTTGTTTGCAGGAGAATTTTTTGCAAGTCATTCTTTTCTCCCTTGCAGTTTTTTCTTGACACTGTGCAAAATTTTCCGTAAAATAAGCTTTAGACTGAATACAAAAGGATGTAACCACTTATGAAAACACCATTTGTCACCAAAGGGCAGCTGGACCGGATTATTAAGGAATACCCAACGCCCTTTCATATTTACGATGAAACCGGAATTCGGGACAATGCCCGCAAGGTGCGGGAGGCATTTGCCTGGAATCCTGGCTTTAAGGAGTATTTTGCCGTGAAGGCCACCCCTACCCCCGCCATTTTGAAGCTTCTCCGTGAGGAGGGCTGCGGCGTGGACTGCTCGTCCCTGACAGAGCTGATGATGTCCAACAAGTGCGGCTTTATGGGGAACGAGGTCATGTTCTCCTCCAACGAGACCCCGGCGGAGGAATTTCAGCTGGCGGCAAATCTGGGCGCCACCATCAATCTGGATGACTTCACCCTAATCGACTATCTCCAGGAGTCCATCGGCTATATCCCGGAGACCATCTCCTGCCGCTTCAACCCCGGTGGGCTGTTTCAACTGTCCTCCAGCAAGGAGGGTTTCCAGGTCATGGATAACCCCGGCGACGCCAAATACGGCTTCACCACAGAGCAGCTCTACGAGGGCTTCCGCAAGCTGAAATCCATGGGCGCAAAGCGCTTCGGCATCCATGCGTTTTTGGCCTCCAACACCATTTCCAACGACTATTATCCGGCCCTGGCGGGCATCCTCTTCCGGCTGGCAGTTGACCTTCAGGAAAAGACCGGCTGCAAGATCACGTTCATTAACCTGTCCGGCGGCGTGGGAGTTCCCTATCGTCCGGAGCAGGAGAAAAACGATATATTTGCCATCGGTGAAGGCGTCCGGCAGCAGTTTGAGGAGATCCTGGTCCCCGCGGGCATGGGCGATGTGGCAATCTATACGGAGATGGGCCGGTTCATGCTGGCGCCCTACGGCGGGCTGGTGACCACCGCCGTCCATGAAAAGCACATCTACAAGGAGTATATCGGTGTAGATGCCTGCGCGGCCAATCTCATGCGCCCGGCTATGTACGGGGCTTATCATCACATTACCGTCATGGGCAAAGAAAACGCCCCCTGCGACCACACCTACGACGTGGTGGGATGCCTGTGCGAGAACAACGACAAATTCGCCATTGACCGCAAGCTTCCCAAAATCGACATCGGCGACGTTCTGTTCATCCACGACACCGGCGCCCACGGCGCGTCCATGGGGTATCAGTACAACGGGCGGCTTCGGAGCGCAGAGCTTCTTTTGCAGGAGGACGGCGATGTGCGGCTGATCCGCCGGGCGGAGACACCGGCAGATTACTTTGCCACGGTGATCTGGTAAGCCGCAATCGCTAGTCATTGACAACGCAAAATTCCTCTGCTGTAATAACTTTCCCCTTTTTTACAAAAGGAGGCATTTTCATGGAGTTTCGGAAGATTTTTGACACGATTCCTGCGCAGTTTGACCGTTGGAGACCGCGATACTGCGACGCTGCCTTCTCCGACATCATTCAGCACGCATCCCTGGTGCCGAGCAAATCCGCGTTGGAGATTGGCCCCGGCACCGGGCAGGCCACGGAACCGATTTTGAAAACCGGTTGTGACTATTTGGCCATTGAACTGGGCGAGCATCTCTCCGCATTTATGGAACAAAAGTTCCGTTGCTATGAGAACTTCCACTTGGTCAACGCTGACTTTGAAACCTATGATTTTAGTGAGAAACAGTTTGATCTTATATACTCTGCCGCCACCATTCAATGGATTCCTGAAGAGATTGCTTTTCGAAAGACCTTTGACCTGCTAAAGCCCGGTGGTAGTCTGGCGATGATGCTAACCAAAGTGGAATACAAAAGCGCCAATGAGGCACTTTACAATGAGATTCAACATATTTATGACCAGTATTTCCATCCGGAAATCAGATACTCCCGCCGCTTTCATTACGAAAATGCGATTAACTACGGCTTTGTGGATTTCCAGCTTCACAAATTTCCTGCACCGCGAATACTCACGGCAGACGAGTATATTGAATACCTGGGAACGCACAGCGATCACATTGTCTTGAAGGACGAATACAGGGAGCCTTTCTTCGGTGGGATTCATGATGCGATTACGCGCTTTGGCGGAAGCATCACAATGAATGACGAGGTAGTGCTGTTTTTGACGCGAAAGCCCCAATCAGGCAAAAAAGCTTAACTTATTTTCATATTTTGCTTTACAAATGGGAAAATCGTGGTATAATTCTATAGGTATGCCCAATGGCCCAGTTCCGGGATAAGGCCGGTAAAACCGGTATTCACCCACCCGGCACTTAGCATTCGGGTAAAGATTTATGAAAGGTGGAAAACACTATGATCCGTAAGGAAATCAAGGACCAGATCATCAAGGAGTACGCAACCCACGAGGGCGACACCGGCTCCCCTGAGGTACAGGTGGCCGTGCTCACCTACCGCATCAATGAGCTCACTGAGCATCTGCGTACCCACATCCATGACGACCACAGCCGCCGGGGCCTTCTCAAGATGGTCGGTAAGCGCCGCAACCTGCTGGACTACCTGACCAAGAAGGACATCAACCGTTACCGTGCGCTGATCGCCAAGCTGGGCCTGCGTAAGTAAGTACCCGCCTTGCCGCCCTTTGGCAAACGGGAACAACTCTGTAAAAAGGGGCGGCTCGTTTGAGCCGCCTTTTTTATCAATTCACCTTGGTACAGGCTCTGTTTTAGCAGTTGAAAGAGCCTCCGATCTCCGGGCGCTGTTTCAAGTGCTAAACAGCCTGTGCCGCAAAATGAACAGGAGGTTTATCCATGGTAACCAAAAAAGAATTCCCCAACCAACACGTATTCCAGACCGACATTGGCGGCCGCCCCTTTACCGTCATCACCGGCAAGGTGGCCGAGCTGTGTAACGGCGAGTGCATCTGCCGCTACGGTGACACAGTGGTTCTGGTGACAGCGGTGGCATCCTCTGCCCCCAAGTCCGGCATCGACTACTTCCCTCTGACCATCGACTTTGAGGAGCGGATGTACTCCGTAGGCCGCATCCCCGGTGCGTATCTCCGCCGGGAGGGCCGTCCCTCCGAGAAGGGCGTGCTGGTGAGCCGTCTCATTGACCGGCCCATGCGCCCCTTCTTTGATGATGACCTTCGGAACGACGTGGTCATCACCTGCACC
>CABSAB010000213.1 GCA_902475515.1 uncultured Eubacteriales bacterium
AACTCGGACTTGCATTAGAGGGCGGGGCCAACCGCACGATCTTTTCGGCGGGGGTCCTGGATGGACTGTTGGATTTGGGGATCATGGCCGACCATGTAACGGGCGTGTCCGCGGGCATCGCCTATGGGGTCAGCTACGTGTCCAGGCAGCGGGGACGGAATCTGGCCATTTTGGAGAACTTTGTGAACGATGACCGGTACATGGGTTCCAGCCATATGCTCAATCCCCTGAACAACTGCTATTTTAATCTGGAGTTTATTTACGACGAGATCCCCAACCAGCTGCTGCCCTTTGACTATGACACCCTGGCATCCCACCGGGGCACGGTGGAGGCCGTGGTGACGGATGTAAACACCGGAGAGGCCGCGTATCTGCCTGTGGACCCCGCGGACAAAAAGAGCACCGTGCTCCGGGCCAGCTGTGCGCTACCTATGCTGTTTCCCGTCATTGAAGCGGACGGTATCTCCTGCATGGACGGCGGCGTGACCGATCCCATCCCCTTTCGGCGGGTGCTGGATGCAGGCTGTGACCGGGTGATCGTGGTGGCCACCCGGGAACGGGCCTATGAGAAGAAGCAGGAGAAGGTCCTGACAGCAGCGGCCCGAATGTACCGCAAATATCCCGCCTTCGTAGACGCCCTGAAACGCCGGGCGGAGGTCTACAACCAGCAGAGGGAAGAGATGTTCCGGCTGGAGCAGCAGGGCGATATCTTCCTGTTTCTCCCGTACAACACCGAGGGCTTTTCCCGCACGGAGCGGAATCTGGAAAAGATCCGCGCCCTGTGGCAGTCCGGCGTGGACCAGGCTCACGCAAGGCAAAAATGCCTGGAGGATTTTCTGCGGTGAACTTTGCGCCAAGCGTTTCGCTTGGCGCTTTTTTTACCATTTCGTTGCATTTGTACCCGATTCCTTGACAGTGAATGGATGGCCAATTATACTAATTCTAACGATATAATTAATATCGATTATTGCGCCCCGCGCTTAAAAGGAGAGATTCCATTGAACGAAAAAACCATCACCGGTCAGTATGTGGTGGAGGCGACCGAAGTCCTTGACCGCCTCACCATTGCCGATGGTGCGGTTCCCGCCGCGCCTGCGGGCAAGCTTCTGACCCTGACCGTAGACGGCGTGACCACGGAGATCGCCCCCGGCACTTACACCGGCAAGGTCGTCCTCACCGTCAGCACCCCCGTGGAGGTGGACTACGAAAACCACGGCCAGGTGGACCACTTTGATATGGCCAACGCCGTTGTGATCTCCGGCGGCAAGTATGTGCCTGAGAAGTCCGTGGAAGCTGCCAGAGTTTCCGGCACAGTCACCGATTCCACCGTGGACGGTCTGGTGATTGATTCCCAGAGCGACAACTTCGGCGGCGTCTATGTGGACGGCGACAGCGTTGTTACCATCAACAATGCCACCATGACCATGATCGGCAACGGCGGCAATGATTTTGTGGGCCACGGCGCGGGCATCACCGCCGCCGGTACCTCCAAGGTCACTGTGAACAACGCCACCATCCACACCGTGGGCTCCATCCGTGTCACCACGGTGGCCCGGGAGGAGGCAACTCTGGAGGTCAACGATTCCGAGCTGTTCGTCAAGGACGGCACCAAGCCCAACAACGTCTCCGGCATGACCAAGGTACCGTGGATGCTGGGTCTCTCCGGCCGCGTCCGCGCCACCAACCTGGTGGACAGCGCTACAGCTACCTACAACCGCTGCCACATCAAGTGCGAAAACTGGGGCTGTATGTCCACCGACGCCACCACCAAGGCCCGGCTGTATCTGAACGACTGCACCCTGGAGTCCGAGAACTGCGGCTACGGCGCCTATTCCATCGGCAACTGCCTGGACCAGTTCACCCGCTGCACCCTGAATATGGGCAACTACCCCGTGATCATGTGCATGGAGGGCAATGCGACCTTCACCGGCTGCACCGTGAACTCCGGCAAGGTGGGCGTCATGGCCCACGGCGGCAACGGCCAGGGTACCCTGCTGGTGAATGACGGCACCGTGTTCAACACCGAAAAGGCGGTGCTCCAGGTCAAGGGCCGGGGCGTCACCATGAACATTGAGAATTCCACCCTGAACAGCAAGGAGGGCGTGATCCTCCAGGCATTCCCCAACGATGATCCGAACATGGGTCCCATGCCCGCGGGCGGACCGGGTGGTCCTGGCGGCCCCGGTGGCCCTGGCGGCCCCGGCGGCCCTGGCGGCCCCGGCGGTCCTGGTGGACCCGGCGGTCCTGGTGGACCCGGTGGTCCTGGTGGTCCCGGCGGCGGAATGCCCGCTATGCCCGATATGGGCCCCGCCCACAACGAGGTGGAAGCCAACTTCACCGGCTGCGCACTGAACGGCGACTTCCTCAACGCCCAGGCGGATGCGCACGAGATGGTGCTGACCTTCAAGGGCTGCACCGTCACCGGCGCTATCACCACGGGCACTGTGACCCATCACGAGGGCGAGCCCTCCGAGGATAAGTGGTGGCTCATCGGCACCGTCAAGGGCACCTACGGCCCCGTGGCGGAGGACAAGGGTACTACGGCTTCCTTCGACGGCGCTTCCAAGTGGACGGTCACCGAGACCTGCTGGCTCAGCGGTCTCACGATCGCCGAGGGCGCAGTCGTCGAGGCCCCCGCAGGCAAGAAGCTGACCATGACGGTGGATGGCAAGGAGACCGCCATTGTGCCCGGCAAGTATGCGGGCAAGATCGTGATGACGGTGGCCTGAGAGTAGGGCACAGCTTGCAATACGAAAGCCGGAGGCTTATGCCTCCGGCTTTTTCTCCGCATTTCCCGGTATTTCCTTTTCATAAACATTATAAAATAGTTTGATTTGCAGGAGCTCACCCACACCCATCAGGATCGCCTCGCTTGCGGTCGTGAGCACCCAGGCAAAATCGGTTTGCAGGTCTTCTGCCGTTTCGCTTAGGAGGACCATCCCGCCCTCCAGCTGAATAAAGCCGCCCTGCTTGTAGTCCTCCAAATAGGAAATGCGGATGTTCAGGGAGTAGTGCTCCGCAAGGGCGCGGGCCGTCTCCGCCCACTTTTGAAATGCTATATAGCGTTTTTGGGAAAACACATAGCGCGGCTTTGGCCGCATATCGGCAAGAAGCTTGCTAAAGGCCGATTCAAGTTTGGACAAACGCGTGTCATCCGGGGACGCCGCGGGAGCATTTTGCGTCTCGTTCATATAGCGCTCCATCTCCTGGCAGTATTCGTCATAGTATTTGTATTCAATATGCATTTTAGATCCCTCCCTTTCATATTATAGTTTGTCTCTTACTACACGTCAATAGACGCGTGTGAAATTATTTTACTGGGCATCATCTTTGGATAAACTATAATCTGAGGTGATATGTTGTGCCAGGAAAATTTGATCACACGGAAAAGTTCAGTGATTTAGGTTATGCAATCAGCTATTACCGAAAGAACAAAGGTCTAACGCAAGAACAGTTGGCCGAGGCGATTGATGTGAGCCGACAGCATCTTGGTGCCATTGAGGCGCCCAATATGGACCGTGGTCTTTCCTTGGACACACTATTTGATATTGCTGAAGTGTTGGAAATCGAACCATATTTGCTGTTGAAATTTGGGCCAGAGAAATAATCTATCTTCTAAAAGGCATATTCATAAAACGGAAGCAGTCCGACTTCCATAGAAAGAGATTCCACAAGAGGAAACCGGAAGGTTTCCTCTTTGGTCGCTTCAAGGAGGGGTCCGGGGAGGGAAATTCGAAATCCCTCCCCGGCCGCTCTTTCCCCCATTTCTGGCGGGTCAGAAATGGGGCCACCGGAGGTAGCGGAAAGCAAATACAAATTAGTAAAGTCTCCCGGCGAATACCCCCTCTCCATCTCCACACTCCAATAAAAAACTCCCTACCGTCACCGGCAGGGAGTTTCTTCTTATTTTATCCGCCCAAATAGGCTTTCTGCACCCGCTCGTCCGTCAGCAGCTCCTTGGCGCTGCCGCTCATGGACACGGTGCCCGTCTCCAGCACGTAGGCCCGGTCCGCCACGGAAAGGGCCATCTGCGCGTTCTGCTCCACCAGCAGGATGGTGGTGCCCGCCCGGTGCAGCTCCTTGACA
>CABSAB010000214.1 GCA_902475515.1 uncultured Eubacteriales bacterium
TGGGGGTATAGCTCAGCTGGGAGAGCGCTTGAATGGCATTCAAGAGGTCAGCGGTTCGATCCCGCTTATCTCCACCAAAGACACGAAAACCGTTGAAACAAATGTTTCAGCGGTTTTTGTGCATCTATAGACCAAAGGCCAACATCTCTATAAGCCCATCGGAGGACCATCCGCCCAGTATGGAGGATATGAAAATGATTGACAACTATTCCCATCAACGCAAGACCTTCACAAAATACATAGCGATCCTGAGCTTGCTTGCACTGCTGTTTAACTGGACCGCTTCTTTGCCTGTCACTGCGACAGAACTCCCTGCCGCTGGAGCCCCAACAACAGAAGCCTCTTCACAAGCAATGCTTTCCTGGATGACACAAGTCCAGATGCCGCTTTTGTTTGGCACCAGCGAGAACACATTTACAGTAGACGATCAAGCCTTTTTCCGCATCACTGTGCCCCAGGGTGCAGAAGCGCTCTATCCAGCAAGCTTCACCGTCTATCCCGGACAGCGGCAGGATATTGTAGAAACCGTCAAGCGCCAGCTGCGGGATGATTTGGGTGAAAACCGGTTCATCTCTTATTCCCAGCTTCGGCCGGAGGTGGCAGATCTGCTGGATGCACAGCTTTCCGTTCTCATTGAGACCGTATACCGTTTCTGCGGCATGGACCGGGAAGTCCAGCTGGATGACTATACCCAGTTCCTGCTGCAGCGGCTTCCGTATTTGTCGGATGCCATGCAGGAGGACATCTATACAGTCTACAAGCATCTGCTGATCTCCCGGGGCCTGGAGGGCAGTCTCCACCGGGATGGTCATGCCGAAGGCCTGTATTATTATGCGCAGACCGACCCGGACTGGGCCGCTCAGCCCTTTCCCAACGTAAACAGTGACCGCGAGCGGAATGACACCATTCAGGACCGCTCCTGCGGGGTCATGGCCTTTAACATGGTAGCCGCCACCTATCTGCACCACGAGATCGATCCTCTTGTGCTGGCCAACTATGTGGTGGAAAACGGCTATCGGGTGGAGGCACACGGCGTAGAAGACACCTTTTTCTACACCGCCGCGGAATACTACGGCGTCCCCTCCCCTACCATCTATTATGCCGAAGACGGCATTGACTGGGATTTGATCATTTCTAAGATCACCGACGACCAGGCTATGGTCATTGTCCATGAATATACCGGTCCCTTTACTTCCCGGCAACATTACATGGTGCTGGAGGGCTATGAGGTGATAGACGGTGTGGGGTATTTTCTGGTGGCTGATCCCTATCAGCAGCGCAGCCGCTATTCCCGCTGGGATCAGCTTTTGGATCCGAACACCGGAAACGATGGATTGATCTACGCCACGCCGGAAGTCATTCGGGACACCTGCTCGGCTGTGAGCCTGTTCGATGCAGATAAAACCGCCTGGGACCTATCCTGCCATGCTGAGACCGCGGAATCTATCTGGGAGGTGGCGCCATGAAACAGAGACCTACATACAAACAGCTGCTGCTCGGCTTTCTCTGTGTGGATATTGTGCTGCTGTTGGCGGCAGTTTTCCTGTTTGGATATATTTTTTCCCATAGAAGCAGTTCCAAAAAGATCCCGGAGACAGTATCTCCCTCCCCCGAACTGTTAGCTTCTCCTCTGCCAACCTCCCCATCTCCGCATTTTACGCCCACCCCTGCACCCACTGTCACACCGCGGCCTTTGCAGACGGCGACTTTCACAGCGTTCCACTTTTCTTATGACGCAGCACAAATGGCTGTACTTGACCGCAGCCGGGAAGTTGGCACAGAGGCCGTAGCCATTACCGGGTCCAACGATGTTCCACGGGTGGATATTCAAGCACTGGAGCCACTGCCGGGTCTAACGCAGGCACAATTTGAGATCCTGGCACGGTCTGCGGTAACAACCTATTTCGCCCATGCACCGGAAGCCCTCACTTTAGAGGATTCCGTCACAGGGCAGGCAGAGTATTCCGCCCAGCTGACACTCCCGGAAACTGCGGATTCCCCTGCGCTGCTGGCCAACATTCGATTACTCCTCGGCGAGGAGCAAAGCATTTTGGCAATCTGTCTGCTTCCAGCGGATGCGGATGCGAAAGCAACAGCCGCATTTCAAGATGTTTTGACTTCCGTGACCTCCGATTGACCGTCGGTATTGTATAGATAGAAGGTGAACGATTGACGCAATTATATCTGGTAAAACCCGACTTATATTATTTTGAACAATATAATGACATGATGCGGGAATGGCAGGAAAGCGGCACACAGGTTGCGCCGTGGTTTTTGGATCAACCATATGACTGTATGGAGGCGTTTGCGGAATTGATCCAAATGTTGGATGACTGCGAACACGGGAATTTAGATCACAAATATGCTTCGACGACTTCTTATTTTGTGGTGGACAAACAGAATTGCTTGATCGGAGCTGCCTCCTTAAGACACTATTTAACGGTTGAGGGCTATCGCACCTGGGGACATATCGGCTATGGCATCCGGCCCACTGCGCGGCGAAAGGGCTATGCGACCTGCACGCTGCACATGATGCTGGGCAAGGCTAAAAATCGGAACATCGATCCAGTGTTAATCGCCTGTCACACATCCAACATCGGCTCAATGAAAGTCATTGAAAACTGCGGCGGTAAGCTCGAAAATATCGTTGCAGACCCGAATGATCCCCAGGAAACCATCAATCGGTATTGGATCGGCAATCATTGATGGAATAATTTCCCGGTCATGCAGCGCTTTCGCTTTTTTAGTTAAAAAGGAACGGCAGAACAAAGCGTTCTGTCGTTCCTTTTCTTTCTTATTGCCCTCAGCTCAGGCACGGTGCTTATTTGAATTCAGCAATGGGCTTTGCCGTAAGCTCCACCCAAGCGGGGCGGAAACCGCTTTGGACGGCGTTTCGCACTGAGGGGATGTTGCTCCATGCCGCGCAGTAAAACGGTACCTTGCCGCGTTCCAGTATCTCACGCGCCAAGCGGCTGGTCAGCGCCGCAGCGATCCCCTGCCGGCGGTATTCCGGCAGCACGTCAATACCGATCTGCCACATGGTCTCACAATCCGCCGAGCAGCCTGCCAGGCCAATCAACTTCCCACCGTCAAAGGCTCCCACGCCCAGCACGTCCAGGTGTTTTCGGTCCTCACACAGGGCGTTGCTCCACTGAGGCAGATACAGGTCCATAAAATCCTTCTGTGTCAGCATTTTTATTGGATAATCACAGGACAATTCCCGTAGAGCTGTCACATCCGGCAGAAAATACTCCGCCATGTGCCGGGTCCGCAATCCCAAAGGCGCAAGAACTTCATCCAGCTTGTAAAGGGTCGGTATGGAGAGCAAACTATATGATTTTTGCTGACTAACATATTCCCGCACCAGCGGCTCTGCTTGTTCACTAACCGATGCCACAATATTCTCACCATAAAAAACCAAATTAGCATCAAACGGTAATTTCAAATATTTCCTTGCAAGAGGATGTGGCTTTGACCGAACAAATTTCGGTTCACTACCAAAAAAATCCTCCGGAGCACAATTTAAATCAATCGCTGACTGTTTTAGCGCTATTTCCAGAATTTCTTGATTATTCATCGATATTCCTTTCTCAATGGGTGTCCCGGTTGATATACTCCGGGCGCAGCTTTGAATATACGATTTTCTGCGCATGATACAATCCGCTGTAGCCTGAGAGCATATAGCTCACCGCACAGCACAGGGCGTACAGCGGCAGCCCCTCACCGCCAAAGAGCTCGTAGCTCAGCAAAATGGAGGTCAGCGGGCAGTTGGTCACGCCGCAGAACACGGACACCATTCCCGCTGCTGCAGCAAAGGAGGACGGCAATCCCAGCAGGCTCCCGTAAAAGCAGCCAAAGGTCGCACCGCAGAAAAAGGCCGGGACGATCTCTCCTCCCTTAAATCCGGCAGCAAGGGTCAGGGCCGGCTCTGGTGGTGCTGCTCAGCCTCTTACTGGGACGGGACTATAATGGCGCGGGTGTGGGCGTGATCCAGAGCGCTATGGAAGGGCAGGCCCGGTCGGAGGCATTTCTATTGAAAATGGTCTTTACGGCCCTGACCCTTGCTGCCGGATTTAAGGGAG
>CABSAB010000215.1 GCA_902475515.1 uncultured Eubacteriales bacterium
TAAACAGCGACGTGGACACCTGCATCCGCTATATGCTGCGAAATACGCCCATCGATCTGGACGAGTTGAAAGCGCATCCGGAACTGCCGCAGAAAATACCCGGCGTCAAGATCACACCCGTCGGACAACACGGCTTTGACACCCCCACGGGAAAGTTCGAGCTGGATTCTACCCTCTTGAAAGACCTAAACGCGCCCGGTCTCGATTCTCTGCCTACCTACCGTCCCTCGGAGGATGATGCCGACCCCGGCGCATTTCCCCTGATCCTATCCACCGGCATCCGTATTCCCGGTGGGCTGCACTCCCGGCTCCACGACTGCCCCTCGGCCCGGTCTCTCCGGCCGGAAGCAATGGCCGATATCAGCCGGGAGGACGCGCAGGCCCTTGGGATCAATTCCGGTGACATGATCCGTATTACCACCGTGCACAGCAGTGTCCGGGTCCAGGCAAATCCCACCCTCACTATCCCCCAGGGCATGGTGAGCCTGTACCACGGCTACCGGGAGGCGGACGCCAACAGCCTGCTGTCCATTGACCACCGGGACCCCTATTCGGGCTTCCCGGGCTACCGCTGCATCCGCTGCCGGATCGAAAAGGAGGAGCAAGCTTGAAACTGAAATTTGACGCCTCAAAATGCACCAGCTGTCAGGCCTGCCAGATGGCCTGCCTGGATCAAAACGATATTCAAACCGATGCCGGGCAGAAACCCCTTTGCCGAATCTTCCCCAGAGAAACCTCGGGACGAATCATCCTGGCATTTCAGCGCTGCATCCACTGCGGCAAATGCGTGTCCGTCTGTCCTACGGGCTGCCTTTTCCAGGCGGACGGCCTGGTGCTGGCAGATGATTCCCGCTGCATTGCCTGCCGCGTCTGCGAAAAAGTCTGCCCCATGGACGTGATCTCCTTTTCGCCGGACACCGGTAAGGTGCAAAAGTGCGACGGCTGTGTTGGGCGGGTACGGGCTGGGCTTCTTCCGGCATGCGTGCACACCTGCCCCACAGGGGCGCTGTACACGGAAGAACGGACGGACTGCAAATGAATCCGCAATTTGTTTCCTCGGTATGCGAATCTGTTTTTTCACAGACACCCAAAAGCATTCACCGTTTTTCTACCGGCACAGGTAACTATGTTTTTCGTGTAGTCCTTGATACGGCGGACTTTGTCTTTCGCTGCGGCACGCAATCCTATGACAACACGATCCGCTATTTGACTGCGCTTCAGGAACTGGAGATTCCGGTTTCTCAGGTCGTTGCCCACGGTCGGCAGGACGGCCTGTATTACATGATCGCAGCCTATATAGACGGACAGGAGTTGGGCGATGTTTACCCCTCGCTTTCCGATACGGTCAAGCGGACGATTGCCAAAGAGGTCATCCAGATTCAGGACCGTGTCTCCAAACTCCCGATCAATTCCAGCGGCACTTGGACGCAGTGGGTCCGCTCCATGCTGGACCGCGCGAGGACGCGAATCACGGCAAATGGTTTTTTTGCCCCGGAATCGGTGGACCGCCTGGTTCCAATCACATTGGAGTTACAATCCTATTTTGAAACGTTTCCACGTCTTCCGTACCTGGATGATATCACGACAAAAAACTTGCTCATACACAACGGCCATGTTTCAGGCATCATTGACGTTGACTGGCTGGAATGCGGTGACCGCCTGACTTTTGCGGCATTGACCAATATGGCGCTTCTCAATCTGGAATATGATACGGATTACGTAGAGTACCTTCTGGAGTATTTACACATCTCGCCCATGCAGCGCCGGGCCTTCCAGTTTTATTCGCTAATGTTCTGCGTCGATTTTATGGGGGAACGCGGCACAACCTTTCTGGGCAGGACCGTCCCTGTTGACAGCACGATCATCGAACGCTTAAACCGCATTTACGGGCAGCTGTGGGATCAATATAAACAATGCTAACTCCCGCCGGGCACATGCACCGGCGGGAGCGTTTTTATATGGTTTGCAAATGTAAGTACAGTTTTGCCGTTGCCTCGGCATCACACCAGGCCCGGTGCGCATCGTTCAGGGGAATCGCGAAATGATCCGTCAAATAGCTCAGCTTATAACTGGGCAGTCCCGGACAGCGCTTGCGGGCAAGCTGCAGCGTATCCGCCACCGGATTATCGATAGACCGGCCCATGGTCTCCAGATCCCGGCGCAAGAACTGGCAGTCAAATTTGGCATTGTGGGCTACCAGCGGAAGATTTCCCAAGAAGCCCAAAAACACCGGCAGCAGTTCGTAAATGCTGGGATATGGTTCTACCATATCATTGGAAATACCCGTCAGAGCCACGACCCGGGGTGGGATCGGCCGCCCGGGGTTCACCAAGGTCGAAAACCGCTGGACCACTTCCCCGTCCTGGACCTTTACCGCACCGATCTCTGTGACTCGGTCTCGTTGCCCGGACAGGCCCGTGGTCTCAAAATCCAGGCACACAAAGTCCCGATAGCCGCCCTCACATACAAAATTCATCGTGATACATCCTGTTCTTTCCGCCAAAAGGCTTCTTCCTGTTTTTCTTCAAACCACTCTCCAGGGATTTTCCTGCCCGCCGAGTTCCAGCACACAGCTCTTCACTGCGTGGCCCACCATATCACCGATGGCCTCCTGCGTATAAAAGGCCATATGAGGCGTAAAGATCACGTTGGGCATATCTTTCAAAATGCTCAGTTCCCGGTGGCCGATCTGATCTGATTTCCTGTCAAAATGGAACAGCCCCGCCTCCTGCTCTACCACATCCAAGGCCGCTGCACCGATCTTTCCGCGCTCCAGGCCTTCAATCAGAGCTTCCGTCTGGATCAGGCCTCCTCTGGCGGTATTGACAAGGACCACACCGTCTTTCATTTGAGAAATGGCCTTCCGGTCCACCATATGATGATTTTCCCCGGTCAGCGGCATATGGAAGCTCAAAATATCACAGGCTCCGTACAGTTCTTCCAGGGACACATATTCCACCTGCAGCGAAGGGTCCCGATGCCGGCTGTAGGCCAGGCATTTGCAGCCGAACCCCTGCAGATCCCGCAGGACCGCCTTGCCGATCTTTCCGGTTCCCAGAATCCCCACCGTGCAATTTCGCAGTTCTTTTCCGATGGTACCCGGCAGGGAAAAATCATGGATATCCGCCCGCTGCATGATACGCTTCATCTGCCGCAGCGCCATGAGCATCAGCATCACCGTGTAGTCCGCCACACAGTCCGAACTATAGGTGGCATTGGACACATGCATCCCCAGCTCTTTGGCAGCGTTCACATCCACATGGTCATAGCCAACCGTCCTAGTGGAAACCATTCGAACGCCCAGCGCGCAAAACCGGGCCAGCAGCTCTTTCGGCATGGGATTGGATACAATAGAGATACAGTCATACCCTTTGGCCAGGGCCGCGTTTTCCATAGAGGGCGGCTCCTGGCAAAAGCCCAGACTTACCTGGTATTTCCCGCCATAAAAGCGAAACGCATCGGCCTCGTCATAGGGACGATAGCCATAAACAAACAGCTTCATATACCGCTCCTTTTACAGGCCAGGCACTTTGTCATTGCTTCCTGCGATATACCGCAAAATAGCCGCAGCCCACCAGCAGCATGCCGCCGATGATATTGCCGATTGTCACCGGAAGCAGGTTGTGCACCAGGGCATTTCCCAATGTCAGGCCCGGAGCCTCAATGCTGTACCGCGCGGCCGTCAAAAGCCCCGCCGGAAGATAAAACATATTCGCCACCGAGTGCTCGAATCCGGATATCACAAAGGCCATGATCGGGAAAAACACCGCCAGGATCTTGCCCTCCACGCTTTTGGGCGCAAAGCTCATCCATACGGCGATGCACACCAGGAAGTTACACAGCACACCCTTCAGCACCGCATCCCCAAAACTGAGACCTGTTTTTCCGGCAGCGGTGGTCACCAATGCGGCGGCTGTCTCACTGCCGGCAAATACGCCGCCATATACAGTCAGCCCCACCACAATCAGGGAGCCGACGAGATTTCCAAGGTATACAAACACCCAGTTTTTCAGCATTCCCGCCAGAGTGGAGCGCTTCTCCAGCACGGAGAGGATGATCAGATTATTACCCGTAAACA
>CABSAB010000216.1 GCA_902475515.1 uncultured Eubacteriales bacterium
CAGATACACCCGGTCGCCGGCGGCGTCGGTGGAAAGGGCCGCCCAGCTGTCGGCGATGACGGTGGAGTTGTAGAAATAGCTCTCGGAATCCATCACAGTGCAGTGGGTGCGCATATTGCCCTCGATCTCCAGGAACACCGGGGGCTTGGCCATGCCGGGGCCGATGACCCAGGTGACCTCCTTCTCGTCCACGGGCCAGGGATCGCCGTGGGAGACCAGCATGGAATCGTAGACCTTGAGAACGCTGTTTCCTCCGGCAGAGGTGGCGCAGCGGAGCTTGCCGTCCATGTTGATGCGGCAGTCCCTGAGCGTCAGGGTGGCGTGATCCTCTACGGCGGCGCCGGAGAGCTTGCCGCCCAGGCCCTGGCCCTCGCCGGACAGGCGGATGTTGGCGTGCTCTACGGTGAAGTCGGAGCCTTCGCCGGAGACATAGATGCCACCCATGTCGCCGCGGTTCAGGTTCAGCGTGACCTTCCGGGCGGTGGTGTCGGTGAACTCGCCGGAGATGGCGTCGTCCTTGGTGACGATCTTACCGTTTTTGACCTCCAGCGCCGCGAATTCGGGCTTGCTGGGGGGCATCTCAGGGGGACCGCCGGGGCCCTCACCGCCGGGGCCGCCGGGACCACCGGGGCCCTCGCCGTCCTCCATGGGAGGTCCCTGCATTTTGACGTATTCGGGACGGACAAATTCCTGCTTGGGAATACCGTGGATCCATTCCATAGAAATAGCCTCTCTTTCTCAATTGTAGCATCGGTTTTGCGGTCAGCGCAATGTAACATCTCTATTATAGTACAGTCCCGGGGAGATTTTAATTGTCTACCTGTGGAAAAATCATGGTGTGTTCTTGTCTGTTATGGACAAAAACAGCCGCGCGGTTGGGGGATTTGGCTGTTACGGACAAATCCATCCGGAAAATTCATCAAGGAAAACCATATCAATTTTTTGCAAAGCAGGCTAAAATCAATCTGGATAACACTATATTACAGAAAGGAAGTCTGTGAAATGAAAAAAAGACTGTCTGCGCTGCTGCTGGCGCTGGGGATCCTGATGACCCTGCTGGCCGGCTGCGGTGACACAAGCAGTTCTGCGGCCCCGGCGTCCGACCCGGCGCCGGAGACCACTACCGAAGCTCCCGCGGCGCCGGAGACTCCCGATGTCCCGGCAGGCTCTGCCCAGGAGCCCGCTTCCGCAGAGGAAGCGGAGACCGCCGGCTTTGCGCCCTATGAGTGGCCGCTGCCCCTGACGGAGGAGGATGTGACCTTCTCTGTATCCATGATGATCAACCCGCAGCTGGCCAACTACTTTGCCGGCTATGAGGACAATCCCGCATGGCAGGAGTATTCGAAGCTGACGGGCGTGAACTTTGAGTTCCAGAACATCAGCGCCATGAACATTGGCGAGCAGTACAACCTGATGTTTGCATCCCAGGATTATCCGGATATCATGCACTCGGGACTGGCGTACTACTCCTCCGGCGCAGACGCGGCGGTGAACGACGATGTGATCGTGGACCTGGGGCCCTATCTGGAGGAATATGCCCCCAACTACCTCTACTGGGTGGATAAGCTCGATGGTTTTGCCAACATCACCACAGACGAGGGCTACCGCCCCGGCTTCGTGCACATCAACGACGAGCCCTCCATCACCAAGTCTGGCCCGGTGACCCGTGGCGACTGGCTGGAGGCATTGGATCTGGAGGCTCCCGAGACCATCGACGAGCTTCATGACATGCTCAAGGCTATGTATGAGGAGTACGGCGCCCAGTGTGAGTTTGACGCTTCCGCCGGTGCTTTCTCCGGCGCCTGGGGCACCAACCTGACCATCTCCACCTTCCCCTCGGTGAGCTATCCCATCTACCAGGTGGACGGCGAGATCGTCTACGGTCCTGTGACCGATGAGGCCAAGGACTACCTGAAGACCATGAAGACCTGGCTGGACGAGGGCATCCTCTACACGGACTTTGCCACCCGGACCTCCAACTTCGGCAGCATCACCGATTTCTGCAGCGGCGTGTTCAGCTACTACAATGCCGACACCGATGCGCTGGTGAACGCCGCTTCGTACTTCACCGATCCGGACGCCACCATGGTGGCGCTGCCCTATGCCATCCGGGAGCCGGGCGATGTGATCCCCTTTGACGGCTACGGCACCTCTATGAGCACCCTGACCGGTCAGGGCACCTTCTCCATCACCGCGGCCTGCGACGATGTGGAGCTGGCGGTATCCGTGATGGATTGGCGCTATTCCGAGGCGGGCGCCTTCCTGTTCAACTACGGCATCGAGGGTATCTCCTTTGAGTATAACGCCGACGGCGAGCCGGAGTACACCGATCTCATCGTGAAGAATGAGAACGGCCTGTCCGCCACATGGCTGGCGGCGGTGTATATGGACGAGTACGGCTATGTGGAGAAGTACACTAAGTTCGACTATCAGATGACCGACGAGCAGCTGGCAGCCCGGGAGCTGTGGAGCCAGAATGTGGAGAGCCTCTACGATCTGCCCCGCGCCCTGACCCTGACAGCGGACGAGTCGGAGGAGTTCTCCAAGTATATGTCCGATGTGGCGTCCTACACCTCCGAGTCCATCCTGAAAATGCTCACCGGTGAGATGGACATTGACAAGGACTACGACACCTTTGTGGACACCATCTACTCCATGGGCCTGCAGGATTGCCTGGACTGCTATCAGGCGGCCCTGACCCGGTTCAACAACCGTAACACCGAGGCCTGAGAGACAGTCAAATAGAATCAAACCGCCCTTCGGAACCAAGCGCGTTCCGGAGGGCGGTTTTTGTTCAAATAAAAGACTGATTCAATGGGAGAGGACCAGGCTGACCGCACAGAGGGCCAGCGCGGCGGCCATCACGATATCCACCGCCCGGCGGTGATTGACAAAGAGCTTTTGCAGCGACGCGCCGGCAAAGAGCCACACCAGGTTGGCGACAGGCCCGGTGAAAGGCAGAAACAGGCCCACGGCCAGCAGGCTCCAGAAGGAATTGCTGTAGGGAAGCACATAGGAGGAAAGCGCCACCAGGCAGAATACCATGATCTTTACATTGGTCAGCTGCACCAGCAGGCCGTTCAAGAAGGAGGGGGCCGCCGGATCGTTGTCCGCCGAAACGCCGGAGGAGCGCAGCATATGCCATGCCAGAAAGAGGATGTAAGCGGCGCCGATCCAGGACAGCACGCCTACATATTGATCGATGACGGTTCCCAGCAGATAGGTCAACAGCACGGACGCCAGGGAGACGATGGAAAAGCCCACAAACAGGCCGCGCCATTGCCGCAGGGCCGGCCCCCTTCCGTAGCGCAGGGCGGCGGACAGGGAGCAGAGATTGGCAGGGCCCGGAGTAATGGCACCGAGATAGCAGTAGAGCAGGAACGAATGGAGCAGTGTGATTGGCACGAGAAACACATCCTTTGCGTTGATGGTCTCAGTATACCAGAAAAAGAAGCATTTGAAAATCAAATGTTTTTGAAGTATAATATTTATAAAAACGATGAAATGAGGTAGGGGCATGGAACTGAAGAATCTGCGGACCTTTCAGGCAGTGGTGGACCAGGGAAGCTATGAAAAGGCGGCCCGGTTTTTGGGATATACCCAGTCGACAGTCAGCGTGCAGATCCAGCAGCTGGAGGCAGAGCTGGGGGTGCCGCTGTTTCAGCGGCTGGGCCGCCGGATGGTGCTGACGCAGGTGGGAAACGAAGCCCTGGCCCAGGCCCGGGAGCTGCTGTTGGCGGCGGACCGCCTCTCACACCTGGGGCAGGAGGGCAGGGAACTCACGGGGACCCTCCGGGTAGATATGGCAGAGACGCTGCTATGTTACCAGATGCAGCCGGTGATCCGGGCCTTTCGGGAGCGGGCACCGGAGGTGCGGCTGATCATCCGTAACTGCAACTGCATGCAGATTCCCGAAAATGTCCGCATCGGAAGCTGCGACCTGGGGGTGGGGTATGACATGGACTGGGACCGGGAGTTTTTGGAGGTGGAATCCCTGGGGGCCTATGAGATCGTGCTCCTGGCCGCACCAGGATTTGCCCATCCGGATTTTACGACGCCGGGGCAGCACAAGCCTGT
>CABSAB010000217.1 GCA_902475515.1 uncultured Eubacteriales bacterium
GATCGACGGTGTGTTTGAGCTCTACTCCGGCGGTGACGATGCGGCCATTGAGGACGAAGTGATTCTGGAGCTGGACGATTACATCTACGACTATATGCCCTTCTACACCTCCTATTTCGCCGATGATGACCTGCGGAAGGCGGTGCTGACAGATACCGGACATTTCGGTTCCATTTACCAGATTCGGGGTGAAAAATCCAGTTCGCTCACCAACGGCCCCGTGGTGCGGCTGGATTGGCTGGAGGAATGCGGTCTTCCCTGGGATAAGGACAATCTCCCGGAGACCCTGGAAGACTGGCACACGATCCTAACCGCCTTTCACGACCGCTACGGCGCCGTGACCCTCTGGGACCCCACTGGTGTGCAGTACATCGGCGCCTGGGGCATGTATGCTTCCATGCCCGGTGGCCAGGGTCCCTGGGCGTCCAATCTGGCAGACGGCTATTACTATGATAAATCCGGCGAGATCGTCTACGGCCCCACCTCCCAGCGGTTCCGGGATTATATCGAGACTGTCTCCCAGTGGTATGCCGAGGGGCTCATTGACCCGGACTTTATCACTGCCACAGACCGGAACTACGAGACCACCATGTTCACCTCCGACCGCACCGGTCTCTGGGGAGCGGGCAACCTCCAGGAGATCATGGTCAATGTCCCGAACATCGAGGAGATCCTCACGGCCATCCCAAACCCGGTCATTGACGAAAATTCCTTTGTCTACGGCGGCTTCAGCAGCTACACCATGAACAGCGCCACGGCCATTTCCACCCAGTGCGAAAATGTGGAGGAGTGCCTGATTTTCCTGGACTGGTTCTTCACCCGGGAGGGCAGCAGCCTGGCCACCTACGGCATGGAGGGTATCACCTACAACCGTACGCCTGACGGCGGATACGAGCTCACAGAGCTTGTGACCAACAACCCCGACGGGCTCAGCGACAAGATCGTCATTTGCCTGTATTCCACCTTTGGCGCATATCTGTACGAGACAAGCTACGACGACATTGGCCTGACCCCCACCAAGGAGGCGTTCTACGAGGTCTGGAAGAGCAACTGGGACCCTGAAAACTGCGTG
The DNA here is from genome assembly GCA_902475515.1 of uncultured Eubacteriales bacterium. GTDB lineage: Bacteria > Bacillota > Clostridia > Oscillospirales > Oscillospiraceae > HGM13006. The sequence continues at coordinate 1,073 of CABSAB010000217.1, forward strand.
GTGGACAAGGCTGCCTTTACCTCAGAGGAAGCGGCAGAGCAAACCTCTATTCTGGCGGAGATCGGCACCTATGGCGGCACGGTCTTTCTGGAGTGGATCACCGGGGTACGGACGCTGGATGACAGCGCCTGGGAGGAGTATGTGAATACCTGCAACGAGTTGGGCGCGGACCGGGCGTTGGAGCTGGAAAAGGCCGCGGTGGACCGCTACAACAGCATTTGATCCCATGAAGAAAGAAGGAAACGCTATGCATCCATATTCCCATATTCTCTCGCCGATTCAGGTGGGGAACCTCCTGCTGCCCACACGGCTCACCTCTTCTGCCGGTGCCCATTACAGCGAGGAGCTGCCCAACCGGGCCTTAAACGGCGCGTCGGTGATCTATATCTCCCACATCATGCTGAAAACCAGTCTTCTGGCGTCTGTGGCAAATCCCAACGGTGTGGATGGCCCCGGCGGACCGCGAATGTCCGACAAAGAGCGGAAGGAGTTCGACGCGATCCGATCCTGCCTCGAGAAAATTCACAACCTGGGGGCCTATGCGGTCACCATGCCTATGGGCAATATGCCCCATCCCCCCGGAGGTGGCCCCGGCGGAGACAACCGTGCCCCCGGGGCGGGTCCCGAATCCGAGGGCGGCAGCGATATGCGCTACGATCCCAATGACCCGGAAAAGCAGCTCTACGCCGAGCGGGAGGGGGTCATGGGCCATGACATCGGCTGGATCGACCAGGAAGCCATCTGGGATTATATTGATTCTACGGTGGAAAACGCGGTGAACCTGAAGCTGTTCGGGTTCGATATGCTCAGCATCCACTGTGCCTATCACAACAACATTGCAGACGAATTCTGGTCCACCAAGTGCAACCACCGGGGCGATGCCTGGGGCGGCAGCCGGGAAAAACGGGCCCGGGTGATCCTGACCATGTTTGAACGGCTCCGGGAGGCCCTGGGACCGGACTTTCCGCTGGAAATCATCCTGACGGCGGAGGGTATCGGCCACAGCTACGAGGATACCCTGTGGCTCATTGAGCAGCTGGGCAGCAATGTGGATATTGTGCATATCCGTACAGACTACAAGGACACCCAGCATCCCATCGGCTATACTGTCACCAAGGAGATGCCCTCTCCCAATCTGGAGGTCACGAGGAAGCTCAAGCACGATCTGGTCTCCCGGGGCTGCAAGACACTGATCCAGGCGTCGGCAGGCTTCTGCGACCCGGACTTGATGGAGCGCACCATCGCAAACGGTGACGCGGACTTGATCGCCATTCACCGGTTCTGGCATGCGGACCCGGAGTTTTTGCAGAAGCTCTATGAGGGCCGGGGTGAGGACGTGGTGCCCTGCGTGAAATGCAACCGCTGCGGCAAGTGTCCGGTGAACCCAGCGGAGGTCTTTGACGACAATACCCGCCGCATGCTGATCCGTCCGGTGACCCGAAAGAAAAAAGTCGCCGTGGTGGGCGGCGGCCCCGGCGGGATGTACGCAGCCATGCTCCTTGCGGACCGGGGCCACGATGTGGTGCTGTATGAAAAGGAACAAAAGTTCGGCGGACAGCTTCGCCATGCGGATATCGTCTCGTTCAAATGGCCCATGGCAAATTGGCTCTCCTGGCTGGAAGCCCAGCTGAGAAAGCGGAAAAACGTCACGCTGAAGCTGGGAACTGCCGCCACACGGGAGCTGCTGTTGGAGCAGCAGGTGGACGAGGCAGTCATCGCCATCGGTCCAAAGTTCCGCACGCTGCCCATCCCGGGGCTGACAGCGGAGAACTCCTGCAATGCGGTGGAGGCCTACGAGCGGTTTGAGACCATGCCGGAGCATGTGGCCGTCATCGGCGGCAGCGAGACCGGAACAGAGGTTGGTATCTTCCTGGCGGAGAAAGGCCACCAGGTAACGGTGCTGACCCGGCAGGGCATGCTCTGCCCGGAGACGCCCCACTCCCACTATGTAATTATGATTATGGACTACTTCAAAGCCCTGAAAAACTTTGCCTACAAAACCTTTGTGCGGCAGTATCAGTCTTTTTCGGATGGGACACTGACCTATCAAAATAAAGATTGTGCGGCGGAATCCGTCAGGGCGGACTTTGTGGTGGTTTGCGCCGGGTCTTTGCCGCTCCGGGATAAAGCTATGGAATTTGACGGCTGCGCAAACCGGGTGCACTACATCGGCGACTGCGTAAAACAGGGCAATGTCCACGAAGCCACCTTGGCAGCCTGGCGGACAGCCAATCAGATATGATCGGAGGAAGCTCACATGAAAGGTACTTATATCATTACCAATCCAACGCGAGAGGTCTTGCAGCCCGGCGGACCGGCCGGAGGTCCCCCGATGGGTGAGCCCCCGGCCGGAGGGCCCCCTGCGGGAGCACCGCCCATGAACGGCCCGCCCCCGGCAGGTGGCGCAATGCCCGCCGGGCCCCTTTCCGACAAGCTGAAGCTGGTCTGGGATGGGACCACTGCGACCTGGACCAATGAAATGGGCCAGGAGGTGGTTTTGGAGCAGGTGGAAGCGCTGGAAAACACGCTGAAATTTACTGCCATGGCAGGCCCCGCGCCTATCGAATGGACGTTAACCAGAGATGGAAACACCTATTCCGCAATCCCCCACCGCGGGGCGGATATCCACGGGAATCCTCCGGTGGATACGGTCTGCAAGGTCAGCAAAATATCTTAAACAGCAACACAACACAGGCCATGCGGCATGCCGTATGGCCTGTGTGCGTATGGGCCGAAGATATGCCTTGCGATTTTTCCGCAGTTCCGATATAATCAGGTCACATATAGAAGGAGGTGCCTGCAATGCCGGAAGCCTGTGACAAATACAACGGTTTTATCACCCAGACGGTCCGGGACGCACTGCTCCAGCGGCTGCTGTTGGGCCGGGCCCGGGAGGTAGATGGGCTTCCGGAGCTGCTCGTCCGGTTTGGGATTTGTTTTGCCTCGGAGCAATTTGCGGTACTGGCCCTGCGGCTGTGCGGGCAAACCAGCTC
>CABSAB010000218.1 GCA_902475515.1 uncultured Eubacteriales bacterium
TATGATCCGGGTTCCGTCATCCTGGGGCACGAATCCGCCCCGGTATATCTGGGTCTCGTCCATATCATCGCCGGGATTTCTTCGATATCCTTGGTTTGCCATAGTCCGCTCCTTTTAGAAGGTGACCACGTCCTGCTGGGCTTTTTCCGCGGGAGTGACCTCCAGCGCCGTCAGCACGGGTCCCATATCCTTGTACATTTTATGGTATCGCAGGGAGATCTTCGCCGTGACCCACACCCAGTCCCGCTGGGAGAGCTGGTCCCCGCCGGGGTAATTGCACACAAAGCCCATAAACTGAATATCGTCCACGCAGCAGGTCATGATGAACCGCCCGGGCACGAAGCTGTCCTTCTCTTTCTTTTTGAGATGGGCCACCTGGGCCTTGAATTTCACGGTCTTGCCGGAATATTTCTTCATATCCTCGGTGATATCCCGGTACCAGATACCGTAATCATCGTCCTTGATCTCGATGACGTCCGCCTCGATGTCGAAGGGCAGGGGGTCTTCGATCTCGTCGTACTCCACATTGCCCTCCCGGTCCTCGTACATGATGTCGCAGCGGCGGTTGATGGCCCGGACGATCTTGTGGAGCTCCATCTTGTCGGTAGACGCATCCACCCGGTTGAAGACCACCATCTCGCAGCCGCCCACCTTATCCACCACCAGGGAACGCATATTGGCGTTGTACAGGGGGAATGTGCCCGCCTCGGCAAACATGATCTCCTGATACACCACCCAGCTCTCGGGGAACTTGGCGTAAAAATCACCGATCTGGCACATGCCGTTCAGCTCCACGCACACCCGCTCGGCCCGGTGCTTTTTCCGAAGGGTCTCCAACTCCTCCTCGGTGATCTCCTCCTGATCCTCCACGGTCTCGATAAAGACGTTTTTCCCGGAGAAGGTGCTGGGGTCAAACTCCTCCTCGCCCTCCTCGCAGACCAGAAGCAATGTCTTTTCCCCGGCGTTAAAGCGGGGATCCTCCAGAGTCTCCTGGATGAAGCGGGTCTTACCCGCATCCAGGAAGCCTGTGAATACATAGACAGGGATCGCCATGGTATCTTCCTCCCTTTATTCCGTAAACAGCGCCGCAATGGCCCCTTCGTCGATCTTGGAACCAATAACGCACAGCCGGCCAATGACGCCGGGAGCGCCCGTGCGGATATCCGGCTCGCCGGGCACATAGTCAAAGTGGAGCCATGCGCCATCCTCGCCCGCCACGATGCCTTTAGCCCGAAGGATCATGCCGTATTTGCCGCTGTCCTCCAGCGCCTTCAGGCACTGCTCGATCTTCTCCTGGGTGAAGGCCTTGGGGGTCTCCATGCCCCAGGAGGTGAACACCTCGTCGGCATGGTGGTGGTCATGGTGGTGTTCGTGGTCATGGTCATGATGGTGTTCGTGTTCGTGCTCGTGGTGGTGTTCATGCGCATGATCATGGTCGTGGTCGTGATGGTGATGATGGCAGCTGCATTCGGGATCATCGCACTCCTCTGTCCCATGCTCTTTAAGGGCGGCCAGGGCCTTCTGAAGGGAATCCTTCTGCTCCATGGCCTCCATGAGCTGCTGCCCCGTGAGCTGCTCCCAGGGGGTGGTGACGATCACTGCGTCAGGGTTCTTCTCCCGCAGCAGGTCCACCGCCGTCTGGAGCTTGTCCTCCTTCATATTGGACGTACGGCTGAGGATAATGGTTCCCGCATTTTCGATCTGATTGTTATAAAACTCGCCGAAATTCTTCATGTAGATCTTGCACTTGGTGGCGTCCGCCACCGTGACCATGCAGCCGATCTCCATATCGGCGGTCTCCGCCCGCTCCACGGCCTGAGCCACATCGCTGAGCTTACCCACGCCGGAAGGCTCGATGAGGATGCGGTCCGGGTGATACTCGGCCATGACCTTTTTCAGCGCCTCACCCTCATCAAAAAGCTGCTCCGGGAGGTCTATTGCAGCCGGAGTTCATCTCTGTGATCTGGATGCCTGCCTCCTGCAAAAATCCGCCGTCAATGCCGATCTCGCCAAACTCATTTTCAATCAGTACGATCTTCTGGCCGGAATAGACCTCCCGGAGCAGCTTTTTGATGAGGGTGGTCTTACCCGCCCCCAGGAAGCCGGAAAAAATATCGATTTTCGTCATAAATAACACCTTCTGTATGAATTTCGAGCCGCGGCCCGGTTATGTACCCTTTTATTGTACCACACCGCCGCAAGTTCAGGGAGGGTTTTCCGGCGATGTTTTCGATTTTTTAACAACTTGCGGCTATGTAAGCACAGCATGCTGCGTCCATTTCCCCCGGACAAAGCGCACACTGTACCAGATGGCCCGGTCCAGCCAGTCCACAAACATGGCGATCCAGACCCCCAGCACACCGAAGCCCAGAAATCGGATCAGCACCACGCACAGCACCACCCGGAACACCCACATAGAGCCTGCGGACACCGCCATGGAGAAGGTCACATCTCCCGCCGCCCGCATGCCGTTGGGCAGAGTAAAGGCAATGGGCCACACGAAGGGTTTGACCAAGGTGATGATCAGCAGCATCCGCTTGACGATGGCGGTGCTTTCCGCACCCAGACCGCTGAGGCCGCACACGCCGTCTGCCGCCAGGAGGATCATCACCCCCAGGGCGATCACCAAGATCTCCGAGAAGATCGTCAGCCGGATGGAGTAATATTTTGCCTCGTCCGGCCGGCCCGCGCCCATACATTGGCCCGCCACCGTCACCAAGCCCAGCCCCACGGCCATAGAGGGCATGCTGGTGAAATACTCCAGGGTATTGATGACCGCCTGGGCCGCGATCTCCGCCGTGGCCAGGGTGGCAATGGTGCTCTGGACCATGAGTTTCCCCAGCTGGAACATCCCGTTTTCAATACCCGTGGGGACCCCCACCCGGAAGACTGTCCGAATGAGCTTCCAGTCCGGGCGGATCTTCAGATACCGGTCCAGCACAATCACCTGACCCGGCCGCCGGTGCAGTGCCAGCAGGACCACGCACTGAAACACCCGCGAAAGGCTGGTGCTCAGGGCCGCGCCGAACACGCCCCAGCGGAACACGAACAGAAACACGGCATTCCCAAGAATATTCAGCAGATTTCCCACGGCGCTCACCAGCATGGGGAGCTTGGCGTTTCCCGCCGCACGGTACAATGCTGCGCTGGCATAGTATATCCCGATAAACGGATAAGACAGCGCCGTCACCAGAAAATAGACCTGGGCCGCCTGCATCACCGCCGGCTCCACACTGCCAAACACCACCCCCAGCAGGGGGCCGCGAAAGCCCACACAGCCGACGCAGCACACCAGGGAGATCACCGCCACGCACAGCAGCACCTGCCGGGCCGCCCGGTTGGCCCCATCTCCGTCCTTGGCGCCCAAAAACTGCGCACAGACAATGGTACCGCCAGTGGCCGTGGCCGTGAACACCATCAGCATCAGGTTGTTCAGCGAATCCACCAAACTCACACCGCTCACTGACGCGTCGCCCACCCGGGCCACCATCATGGTGTCCGCCGTGCCCATCAGGGCCGTAAAGATCTGCTCCACGATCAGCGGCAGCAGCAGCCCCCAAAGTGCCCGGCGGGAGAATATATGATCCCGCTCCGAAATCTTCACCTATTTCCGCTTCCTTTCCCCGGAGGCCCTGTATCTTTCAGAAAATACGAAAAGACACCCAGACAGGGGACCAGCCCATCTGCGTGTCTTATCAGGAAGAAGGAGAAATGAAAAAGAATTGTTATGCTCACAGTATACACGCAAATTATTACGGGAACCACCGGGTTTCTATGACTTTTTTATAAAGTTTTGTGTAACACTTTTGTAATATTTGTTCAGGCCAGTTTCTCCGCCATCCCTTGAAACAGCAGGCTCAGAGGGCCTTTCCCGAAATCCTCGGGCAGCCATCCTGTCCTGCGGCAGACCACCAGCAGCACGGTCAGCACCAAAATGCCGCCCAAAAGCCCCAGAACCGCGCCTCCGGCCCGGTTGAGGGTATGGATCACCGGCAGCCGGTCCACCACATTCAGCGCCAGGGTCAGGCTGTGGAGCAGCAGATATAGGATCAGAAACGCCG
>CABSAB010000219.1 GCA_902475515.1 uncultured Eubacteriales bacterium
ATCCGGCGCTCCAGCACATAGCGGGATAGAAGCGTTCGGCGGGATTTTTTTGGGGGCAGAATGCTGACTGCGTTCATCAATCAGTGGAACTGCCGGAAAACTGGAATTTGCAGCCGGTTGTTATTGCGTATGTGCAATTTTTTGTATGGCGTCCTCTTTCAAGGGCACGAAAAAGAAGTCGTTTCCGCGGTTGGATTCATAGATAAAATCCTTTAAAGGCTTGCTGGTGTAATGGGTAAAGTCCCCGTAAACGGCCAGCTTGATATGATAGTTGATATATTTTTGCAGAATCTCTCCTGCCAGCCCGGTGCTGAGGATGAAAAAATCCTCACATATCAGCCGCTTATCGATCACGATCCTTGCGGCGCCGGTCTCATATTTCACGGTCATAGCGAGGTCCAGGGCAGACGGCGTGTCCACGATCACCTGTTCGCCGTTGGAAATCACTGCAATATCGGTTCCGTTTTCCTGTAAGTGCTCGATCTTCATAATATCCTCCTGATCTGCAGCGCAAATCCCAGTAAAAAGAGATCATAGCACAGTGCGGGTCCCTTGTCAAATTCGGATACACAATGGCAGGGGATATCAGAGCTGGTCCGCCATATCCAGGATCAGCTGACGGGACTTCTCCCAGCCAAGGCAGGGATCGGTGATAGACTTGCCATAGACGCCGCCGCCAATGGCCTGGGCGCCGTCCTCCAGATAGCTTTCCACCATGAAGCCCTTGACCATGGAAGCGATCTCCGATTGTGTATCCGAACCTCGTTTACAATACGGATCTGCTGAAGGGGCCGCTTGCCGGAGTTGGAGTGGTTGGAATCCACCACCACGGCCATGTTCTGAAGCTCTTTGGCCTGATACTGCTCGTACAGGCCCATCAGGTCCTCGTAGTGATAGTTGGGGCGGGTGCGTCCGGTATTGTCCACATAGCCCCGCAAAATGGCGTGGGCCAGGGGATTGCCTGCGGTCTCCACCTCCCAGTTGCAGTAGGAGAAGATGTGGGGATGCTGGGCAGCGGTGATGGAGTTGAGCATCACGGAGAGGTCGCCGGAGGTGGGATTTTTCATGCCCACTGGGCAGCCAAGGCCGCTGGCTACCAGCCGGTGCTGCTGATTTTCCACAGACCGGGCGCCCACAGCCACATAGGATAGAACGTCTGAAAGATAGGCGTCATTGCCGGGGTAGAGCATCTCGTCGGCACAGGTAAGTCCGGTCTCATTGACGGCCCGCACATGGAGGCTGCGCATGGATGCCAGGCCCTTTACCATATCGGGCCGCTCGGTGGGGTCGGGTTGGGAGGCAATGCCCTTATAACCGTCGCCGGTGGTGCGGGGCTTGCCGGTATAAATGCGGGGGATGATCAGCAGCTTGTCGCGGACCTGCTCCTGGAGGGGAGCAAGACGGGTAATATACTCCAGCACGGCGTCCTCCCGGTCCGCGGAGCAGGGACCGATGATCAGGAGCATCCGGGGGTCCTTTCCCGCAAGGATGTCCGCGATCTCTTTGTCCCGCCGGGCCTTGGCGGCCATACCCTCAGCCGTCAGAGGGATGGCCTGCTGGACCTCCTCGGGGGAGGGAAGCTGCCGGAGAAACTGCATATTGGTCAGGGTGTCCATGGGTTGATTCTACCTTTCTGTTTCAAAAGTTTTTCCCATTATAGCACAGAGAATTTAACAATGCAACGCATTTATGTGATAAAGTAGAAATTTCTATCCGGCAGGCAAAGAAGCTGCCGGATAGAGGGCTGGTTTTTATGAAATTTCCCCAAGAAGCCGTAAGAACCGCTCCAGCGTTACCGCCAGTTCTCCCCGGGAGACCGTGGACTGGGGCCGGAGCATGCCATCCTTTTCCGCAAGCAGCCCCGTGGAAAGGGCCCATCCCAGGGGCAGCTCGGCAAAGTCCGACACAGCGTCGCTGTCGGGATAGGGGCCCAGGCCCACATACTTGGTGACCATCAGGCCGCACAGGTCTGTATAGTAGTGATATAGGACGCCGGCAAGCACCTCCCGGCTCAGGGGCAACTCCGGAAGATGCGTCTCCGGGCCTGGCAGCAGCTCCGATTGGATCATATAGCAGGCGGCCTGATAGCCCGGGGTGTCGCGGGACATGCCGGGGATGTCATATTCTGTGACCAGCGGCATCCCCGCCAGGTGATACAGGGCGGTGGAAAGGGTTTCCCAGGTGGTGCTGCGGGTGGGGGAAAACAGTTCGCCCTCTCCGGCCATCAGGCCTGTGGTCGTGGCGCAGGTAACGCCCCGGCGGAGATCCTCTCCGGCGATCTGGAGGTCCGCAAAGCGGTCGGAAGTGCCGCCGCCCGAGAGGGTGCGGCTCAAATATTCCGCCATCACCGGGGCAAAGCGCCGGTGACCGGCGTCATTCAAATGATAGTGGTCGGAACTGCTGAGGCAGAAGCGGGCCCGGAATGCCGGGTCCTCCAGATGCATGCCGTTGTCCGCAGCCTGGCTGGCGTCATAGCAGGGGAGGTCCCGATGGGCGCACACCGCCATCATGGCGGCGGTATAGTCCTCGGCGGTGAGGTCCAGGCCGTTTTTTCCGCCGTCGGAGATCCAGGGCGTAAAGCAGAGGACCCGGGCATCCGGATAGATGTCCCCCAGGTGGTCCAAAATGAGATTCAAAGCGCCGCAGAAGCTCTCCGCATTCCGCTCCTGGGTGTCGCCCAGGGGGATATCCCGCACATGGTCATTGGAGCCGCCCTGGAGCAGGATGATGTCCGGGGCCGGAGCGGCAGGCAGCTCCTGGCAGCGCTCCACCATGGGGAAGCTGCCCCGGGGCCCGGCGGCCATGGAGGAGCCGCTGATGCTGTAGTTCAGCTGGGTAAGGCCCAGAGCCTCGGACACCAGGTCCGGCCAGCCGTGGCGTCCGCCGGGGAGGCCGAAGCCGGCGGTGTAGCTGTCGCCCAGTACCAGCATGGTCTGGCCATAGAGGCTGGTCCGCCCTGCGGCGGTGGAATCTGCCGCCTGGATGGGCAGCGATGTTCCGGTGAGAAGCAGGCAAAGCGCCAAAAAAAGCGCAGATATACGCAATTTTTTCATGTAGCGCCCTCCTTCTCAAAAAATCACTTTATTTTAGCAGAGAAATGTGTCGAAATTGTGAAGAAAGGGGGTTGGTGCAGACAGAAAGAGCCGGGCACATCCTTTGAATGTGCCCGGCGAGGAATCAATCAGAGTGCAGGGGCCTGCGGTGGTTCCGCCGTGGGGATCTCCGTCAGCAGCGGGAAAGTGACCATGGCCTTGAACAGGTCGCCGTCTACGCTGAGCTGGAAGGTGCCGCCCATGGATTCCGTCAGGCTCCGGGCGATGGACAGTCCCAGACCGCTGCCCTCGGTATGCCGGGAGGCGTCGCCCCGCACGAAGCGTTCCATCAGTTCGTCGGCGGATACGTCCAAGGCATCCCGGGAGATGTTCCGGAAGGTGGCCGTCACGGCCCCATCCATATCGGCGCTGATATATACCCGGGTGCCGGGCATGGCGTATTTGACGATGTTCCCCAGGAGGTTGTCAAATACCCGCCACAGAAGCCGTCCGTCCGCCAGCACCATGGCCGGGGTCTCGGGAAGATGCAGCACGGGATTCAGCTCCGCGGTCATGAGCCGCTGGGAATATTCCCCCAGGGCCTGACCCAGGAGCATTACAAAGTCCAGAGGCTCCTTGGCTACGGTGATATTTCCGGTGGAGGCTTTGCTGGCTTCCACCAGGTCCTCAATAAGCTTTTTGAGACGCTGGGACTGGCGGTCCAGGACCTCCAGATATTCCCCGGCCGCCTCCGAGCCAATGGGTTCCTGCTTTAAAAGGTCCACATAGCTGACAATGGAGGTCAGCGGCGTCTTGAGGTCATGGGAGACATTGGTGATCAGTTCGGTCTTCAGCCGTTCGGAGCGCATGCGGCTCTCCACGGCGGCGGTCATCCCGTCCTGGATGTGATTCAGTGTGTCGGCGGTATCCTTGAAGTCCAGCACCAGGTGCTTTTCATCCACCTTGGTGTTGTAATTACCCGAGCCTTGCCGCATTCTTCTGGGGCGATGGGATACTCTATTTCCT
>CABSAB010000220.1 GCA_902475515.1 uncultured Eubacteriales bacterium
GCGCGTGCTCCGCATCCACAAAGGCTACCTCGCCGCCCCGCTTCTGGCATTCGGCCAGAACGTGCAGCGCCAGGGTGGTCTTACCGGAGGATTCCGGCCCGTAGATCTCGATGATCCGGCCCTTGGGAAGGCCGCCAACGCCCAGCGCCAGGTCCAGCGTCAAAGAGCCGGTGGGGATCACGTCTACGTTCATCTCCGCTTTGTCGCCCAGGCGCATGACGGTACCCTTGCCGAAGTTCTTCTCGATCTGCTGGAGGGCCGTCTCCAGCGCCTTTTTCTTGTCCGCGGCAGGGGCCGCGGCCTCAAATGCCGGTTTTTTCGATGCCATGTTTATTCCTCCCTGTTCGGTTTCTGGGCCAGCACCGCCCGGGCCCGCTCTCCGGTGTCCCGCGCGATCCGTCCCAGCTCATAGCCCTGCTGCATGAGAATGTGGCACACATCCGCCTCCTGGCCCATGCCGAATTCCAGGCAAATATAGCCCCCGGGCCGCAGCAGCGGCGTGTAGTTTTTCACAATGGCCCGGTAGAAATCCAGGCCGTCCAGGCCGCCGTACAGGGCGATCCTGGGCTCATAGTTTTTTACCGAGGGGGCCAGGCTCTCCATCTGCGCCGCTGTCACATAGGGCGGGTTGGAGACGATGAGATCGTAGGTCCCCAGAAATTTCGGCGGCTCCTGCTTTACATCCAGCTGCACCACACTGACCCTGCCGGACAGGTGGTTATTCTGGACGTTCTTCTTCGCCACCCGGATGGCCTCCGGCGAGATATCCGCCAGCGTCACCCTGGCATCCTTGATCTTGGACGCCACCGCCAGGCCGATGCAGCCCGTACCGGTGCACAGGTCCAGCACCCGGGGATTCTGCTTGAGAAGCCGGGTCTGGGAAATGGCCAGGTCACACACCGCCTCGGTATCATCCCGGGGAATCAGCACATCCGGCGTCACCTTCAGCGTCAGCCCGTAGAACTCCCACTGACCCAGCACATACGCAAGGGGCTCGCCCTTCAGCCTGCGGTCCACCATCTCATGCACCTTCTGGATGTCCCGCTGAAAGGCCGTCAGGGGAAAATCCGCCACCAGCTGGCTGATGCTGCGGTCCGTGGCCGCCGCCACCAGCTGCCGGGCGGAGAACTCCGCGTCCCCGCCATCCACCTGGCGGAGCAGCTTCTTCGCGGCAAAGTAGAGGTCATGATAACTGCATTTCATGGCTTACCAGTCGTCCGCTCCTTCCTCCTGGGGAATCACGGCCTCCATGGCCGCAATGGCACACTCGATCATGGAATCGTCCGGTTCATTGGTGGTAAAGCGCTGGAACCACATGCCCGGTGCCGTTAGAATGCGGGTGAATTTGTTGTCGTGCCGCCCCACCAGCCGGTTCATCTCATAGCTGATGGACACCACCGGAAACAGCAGCAGCAGATGCAGCAGCATCCGAAGGAAGGTATTTCCCACCCGGATGACACTGCCCACCAGAATGCTGATGACGATCACCACAAACAAAAAGCTGGTGCCGCACCGGGGGTGAAACCTGGTGCAGGGACGGACATTTTCCACCGTCAGGTCCTTTCCCAGCTCGTAACACTTGATGGTCTTGTGCTCGGCCCCGTGGTAGGAGAACACCCGCCGCATATCCGGGAGCTTACTCACGGCGATCATATAGACCGTAAAAATGATGATCTTCATGATGCCCTCGCAGAGGTTCCGGAGCAGATAGTTATCGTGGATAGGCCGTGCCAGTCCCACCAAAAATGTGGGCAGCAGCATAAACAGCCCCACGGAGAACGCAATGCCCAGCACAACGGCAAAGTAGATGATCAGGCTCTCCAGCTTCTCGGAACTGATATGCCGGGACAGCCACTGCTCAAATTTCCCGGGTTCTGCTTCCTCCTCCTCGGGATAAAAGGACGCGGAGTACATCAGCGCCTTGACCCCGGCCACCATGCTGCCGCCGAAGTTCACCACGCCCCGGATCAGGGGCAGGCCCAAGGCGGGGTAACGGTCCTTGATAAACTTCAGTTCCTCGGTCTTGAGGACGATCTCGCCCTCCTGGTTTCTCACGGCGATGGACTGCTGATAAGGCCCTCGCATCATAATGCCCTCAATCAGCGCCTGACCGCCGATACTGGTACGCTTTTCCTTTTCTGCCACTGACGATTTCCTTTCTGTATGGCCGCACTACTCGGGATGCTGTTCCGGGCCGCGGCAGTGTCTTACCTCCTGTATCCAAATGATACAGGAACCGGTGTCCCAAAAAGGGGCCTGTTTCTATCTTATTATATGGGAAGATGGATGGTGACCTCACAGCCACCCTGCTCGTCCGCCGCATTGGCAATGTCCAGCTGGCCGCCGTGAACGGTAACGATCTCCTCACACACTGCCAGGCCGATGCCGCTGCCCCGGCCCTTGGCGGAGCCCTTGTAAAACTTCTTCTTGACCAGGGGCAGCTCCTCCTCGGGGATGCCCGGCCCAAAGTCCCGGATCACCACCCGGACCTCCTGGTCGTCCGCATGGATCTCACATTGGATCCTGCCGCCCTCGCCGCCGTATTTGGAGGCGTTGTCAAGGATATTCAGGAACACCTGCTTCAAACGTTCCTGATCGCAGCTGATCTCGGGGATGTCCTCGTCGGTATCCTCGTAGCAAAGTTCGATGCCCTCCTGCTTCAACCGGCTGCCGTACATAAAGATAGTGTCCTCAAAGACGCCGCGGATATCGCAGGGCTCCACATTGATCTTAAAGCGGCCGTCCTGGATCTTGGTGAAGTCCAGCAGCTCCTCCACCAGGCTTGTGAGCCGCCTGGTCTCCTTGAGCATGGTGACGATACCCCGCCGGGTCTCTGCCGGGTCCATGTTCTCGCTCCCCAGCAGCGTCTCTCCCCAGCCGGAAATGGCCGTCAGGGGCGTGCGCAGCTCGTGGGATACCGAGGAGAGAAACTCGGTCTGCATTTTCTCGGTCTGGCTGATCTGCAAAGACACATTGTTGATGGCCTGGGCCAGCTCGCCGATCTCGTCGCTTCCCTCGGCAAATTTCTTCTGGATCTGTACGCCGTAGCCACCGGCGGCAATGCGCTTGCAGGTGTCGGTGATCTCCACCACCGGCGTCACAATGGAGTGGATGAAATACATCCCTGTGAACCAGATCAGCAGGATGCACACCACCGCCACCAGCACCACCGTGCCCACCAGCAGCACGATCCGCTGGTCGGCTACCTTCAGGCTGGTCACATACCGGAGAGCACCCACCAGTTCCCCCTGGAAGTAGATGGGGCCCGATACGGCCATGATCCGCTCGCCGGTGCCGGGGTCCCGCCCCTTAAAGACCGAGACCTCCAGGGTCTCCAGCGCCCCGGTGACATCCTCGGTCTGAGGCCTTGTTCCCGCCGCCAGGCCAAAGGAGGAGCTGATGATCTCCCCGCTGGTATCCAAGACCTCCAGCTCCAGGGAGTTCCGCTCCTCGTGGCTCTGGGTCAGACCGTAGGCACCGCTGTAGAACTCCTGGGCCGACGAGGTCACATAGTTTTCAAAAAAGTCTGCCGTGGTCTTAAGCTTGGCCGTGAGGCCGCTTTGCATGTAGCTGTAATAGTAGCTGGAGATGACCACGGACGCCGCCGTCACCGTCACCACCACAAACAGCACCATCAGGCTCACATTGTTGATGAGCCACCGGTGCCGGATTCCGGAATTCTTTTTCATGCCTCAGGTGCCCCACTTATAGCCGTAGCCCCACACCGTGGTAATATAGACAGGGTTGGAGGTGTCGTCCTCGATCTTGATGCGGAGGCGCCGGATGTTCACATCCACGATCTTCAGCTCGCCCTCGTATTCCCGGCCCCAGACCGCCGTGAGGATGTCCTCCCGGGAGAGAGCCCGGCCGGGATTCTGCATAAACAGCTTCACAATGGAATATTCCACCTGGGTGAGCTTGATCTTCTCGCCCTCTTTTTCCAGCGTCCGGTTCCTTGTGTTCAGCACAAAGGGGCCGTGGCGGATCTCCTCGGTGGGGGCGCTGGACTCGCCGCCGATACGGCGG
>CABSAB010000221.1 GCA_902475515.1 uncultured Eubacteriales bacterium
CAAACCTCGCTGCTGCGCTTCTTGATGGCCAGCGTGCGGAAGCCCATCTGCAGGGAATTTAAAAGCGCCGCCATAGTGCTGGGACCGGCCACATTGATGCTGTACTCCCGCTGGAGGACCTCAATCAGGCCCTGGTTCACCACCTCGGCATACAGCCCCTCAAAGGGCAGAAACAGGATGCCGAAGTTTGTGGTATAGGGCGGCTCCACATACTTATCCCGGATGTCCCTGGCGCTCTTTTTCAGCACCGCTGTCAGGGCCTTCCGGGCCTCCTCCGCAGCCAGCTTATCGCCGCTTTCCTGGGCATTTTGAAGATGTACATAGGTATCGCCCGGGAATTTGGAATCGATGGGCAGATACACAGAGCCCCCGTCACTTCCCGGCAGCTTCACCGCAAACTCCACCCGCTCCCGGGATTCCGGGATGGTAGCCACATTGGTCTCATACTGCTCCGGGGCGAGGATCTCCTCTAAAATCGCCCCCAGCTGGATCTCGCCCAGGATGCCCCGGGTCTTGACGCCGGAGAGCACCTGCTTGAGCCCGCCCACATCCGCCGCCAGATGCTGCATCTCGCCCAGGCCCTTGTAGACCTGCTCCAGCTGATTGGAAACCGTCTGGAAGGATTCCGTGATCTTCTTCTGCAGGGTATCCTGGAGCTTTTCGTCCACAGTCCCGCGAATTTCGTCCAGCTTTTTGGCATTCTCCTCCCGCATGTGCTGCATGGAATCCAGCATGCTTTTCCGCAGGGCCTCCAGCTTCTGCTCGCTCATCTGGTCCATGTGCTGGAGCCGGGTCTCCATGGTTTTCAGCTGCTGGCCCATGGTCTGGTTGATGTTCCCCACGTTGCTGCCCAGCTGCTCTCCCAGGGCACGGATGTTCCCGGTAATGCTCTGGTTGGCGGTGTTCATGACCTCTATCATGGCCTGCTGGTTTCCCTGCTTCAGCTCCGACAGCAGCAGTTCCCGCTCCTGACGGTTGTCCGTTTTCCGGCTCACCTTTATGAGGATCAACACCAGCAGGGCCGCGCACAGCCCTGCCAGCACAAGAATCGCAATTTCCATGGTATCCTTCCTTTCAAACCGTGATACTCCGCACCTCCGTGCAGCGTCCCGTTTCCGTATCCACCGTGAACACTGCCCCGGAGAGCACCTGCTGCCCCTCGGCGGGCTTGTAGGGGCTGTACACCCCGCCCCGGAACTTCTCAATGGACAGCTCCGGCTTGATACCGATGACCGAATGCTTCGGCCCGGTCATGCCCAGGTCCGTGATATAGCCCGTCCCCTGGGGCAGCACCTGTGCGTCCGCCGTGGGCACATGGGTGTGGGTCCCCCACAGGGCCGTGATCTTTCCATCCAGCATATAGCCCATGGCCAGCTTTTCCGAGGTGGCCTCCGCATGGAAATCCACCAGAATGAACTTAGCCTCTTGAAGCTCCGGTAAGATCTTGTCCACCATTAAAAACGGATTATCCGGCCCATAGTCCATATTCACCCGGCCAATGAGGTTGATGACCCCCACCGGCCCGACCTTCGAGTCAAACACCCCATACCCTCGGCCCGGCGTCTGGGGGGCATAGTTGGCAGGCCGCAGGATGCGGGGCGTGTCGTCCAGATAATCGTGTACACACCGCTGGCGGAAGGCGTGATTGCCCAGCGTCACCACATCCGCCCCAGCGTCCAGCATATCCTCCGCCTGCTGGGGGGTCAGCCCCACATTGGAAGCATTCTCCCCATTGACCACCGTAAAGACTGCTTCGTGCTCCCGCCGGAGCTGGGGCAGCATCTTCCGGAGATACCGGAGCCCCTGGGCCCCGACCACATCCCCCACGGCTAAGATATTTGCAAGCATGGTATTCCTCCCGCTTTGTTTTTTGTTATTATACCGAATCCGCCGCCGGATTACAAGGGCTTCGCCTTTTCAGCCAAACCGATCGGAAGCTCAGCGAAGCGGGTTCCAATCGGAGAGGACGAGCAGCGAAATGAACGAACATCCAGCGCAGCTGGATGCGAGCGATATGGAGCTTGTGAGGACGAAAAAACCCGATGCCTTGCGGCATCGGGTAAAATGACACTTATTTCGCATATTCAACGGCCTTGGTCTCTCTGATGAGATTGACCTTGATCTGGCCGGGATATTCAAGTTCATTTTCGATCTTTCTAGCAATGTCACGGGCCAAAATAATCATGTTGTCCTCGGTGACTTCCTCGGGCTTCACCATGATCCGCACCTCGCGGCCGGCCTGGATGGCATAGGCCTTTTCCACACCGTGGAAGGAGGAGGTCAGTTCCTCCAGCTTCTCCAGACGCTTGACGTAGTTTTCCACATTCTCACGTCGTGCGCCCGGACGGGCGGCAGAGATGGCGTCGGCGGCCTGAACCAGGCACGCAATGATGGTCTGAGGCTCCACATCGCCGTGGTGGGCTTCGATGGCGTGGATCACAAGGGGATTTTCCTTGTACTTCTTCGCCAGCTCTACACCCAGGGCCACATGGCTGCCCTCCATCTCGTGGTCAACGGACTTACCCAGGTCATGCAGCAGTCCCGCGCGCTTGGCCATGGTCACGTCCTCGCCCAGCTCCGCGGCCATCAGGCCGCTGAGGTGTGCCACCTCGATGGAGTGGTTCAAAACGTTCTGGCCGTAGCTTGTCCGGTACTTCTGCCGGCCCAGCAGCTTGATAAGCTCCGGATGGAGCCCGTGGACGCCGGTCTCAAAGGTGGCCCGTTCGCCCTCCTGCTTGATGGTCTGCTCCACCTCCCGGCGTGCCTTGTCCACCATATTGTCAATGTGGGTGGGCTGGATGCGTCCGTCGGCAATGAGCTTCTCCAGGGCGATCCTGGCGATCTCCCGGCGGACCGGATCAAAGCTCGACAGGGTGATGGCCTCGGGAGTATCGTCGATGATAAGATCGACGCCCGTCTTGGTCTCCAGCGCCCGGATATTCCGGCCCTCGCGGCCGATGATACGGCCCTTCATCTCGTCGTTGGGCAGCGGCACCACCGAAATGGTGGTCTCGGCAGCGTGATCGGCGGCACAGCGCTGAATGGCTGTGGCGATGATCTCCCGGGCCGTCTCCTCGGCCTCCTCCTTGAGCTGGGTCTGGACCTCCTTGATCTTCATGGCGGTCTCATGACGCACCTCGGATTCCACGTTTTGCAGCAGATATTCCTTGGCCTCGTCGGTGGACATGCCGGAAATCTTCTCCAGCATCTCCATCTGGGATTTCTTGATCCCGGCGATCTCCTCCTGGGTAGCGGCTACGCCAGCCAGCTTCTGGTTGAGCTCCTCGTCCTTGCGCTCATATTGATCGGCCTTGCGGTCCAGGGATTCTTCCTTCTGCTGGAGGCGCCGCTCCTGCTTCTGGATCTCGCTGCGGCGTTCCCGAACCTCTTTTTCGTACTCATTGCGGCTCTTGTGGATCTCTTCCTTGGCCTCCACCATCATCTCGCGCTTCTTATTCTCAGCGCTCTTGATGGATTCGTTGATGATCCGCTTGGCCTCTTCCTCGGCGCTGCCGATCTCCTTTTCCGCCGTGCGCTTGCGATAGCCCACCGCAATGGGGAACATGATCACGGAGCCCACCAGGAAGCCTACAATGGTCATAATGATCAGTTTGATCATCTGCTTTTAACACCTCCTTTGCGAAAGTTCAACAAATAGCAGCATTTCATGCAAATACACAATTTACAGTGTAACCATACTAATTTGCAACATATATTGTATAGCGCTGCGTGGAAGATGTCAAGAACAATGAACAAAATGTAAACAAAATTTCCTCAGATTCGCCGCAGGATTTCCCGCCGCAGCCGGAGAATGATCCGCTTCTCCAGCCGGGAGATGTAAGACTGGGAAATGCCCAGCAGGTCCGCCACCTCTTTCTGTGTCTTTTCCCGCTGGCCGCCGATGCCGTAGCGGAGGGTGACGATGGTCTTCTCCTTCTCCGGCAGCTGGCCCAGGGCCTCGCTGAGCAGCCGGAGGTCCACATCGTCCTCCATGGGCCGGGACACGGCATCCGGCCTCATC
>CABSAB010000222.1 GCA_902475515.1 uncultured Eubacteriales bacterium
CAGCTGCGGGTCACCCGGCCCATCCCCGCCGAGGGCTACCGGGCGAGGCTCGGGGTGTCGGCCAAGGGCCGCTTCGGCGGGGGGCTCAGCGGTGACCGGGGGGTAAGCCTCCACACGGAGGACGGCTACCTGTATGTGATCCTCTGCGACGGGGCGGGCACTGGGGAACTGGCGGCCAAGGAGAGCCTTTTGGCCGTGGATACCCTGGCGGAGCTCATCACCGCCGGAATGCCGCCGGAGAACGCCATGGAGCTGATCAGCGGCATGTATATCCTCCGGGAGACCGGCGGCTTTTCCACTATGGATGTGCTGAAGGTGAGCCTGATCAATGGCCAGGGGGCCCTCTACAAATGGGGTGCGGCCCCCAGCTATCTGAAAACGAACGGGACCGTCAAATGCCTGGGTACAGCCGCCCCGCCGCCGGGACTTGGGGCGGGGAGCGATTTCGGCGCGGAGATCCTGCCGCTGAATCTCTGGAACGGCGATACCCTGGTGCTGGTCAGCGACGGTGTGGCCGGGGAGGAGACCGAGATGATCCTGAAGACCTACTCCGGCGACAATGTAAAGGCCCTGGCCAAGGAACTGGTGGATCATGCCGTTTTGGCCGGGGGCGAGGACGATATGACCGCCGCCGTGATCCGCATGGAGGAGATCGGGGCATAGGTCCTTGTGTTTTGCGGGGGGAAAGTGCCGGCTCCGGTCATGGCGGCAGATGCAATATAGCCGGGCAGTTCCGTTTGGACTGCCCGGCTTTTCCATGCAAGAAATCACACCGCATACTTCGATAATTGATATTTGCAGACCGGAACATTTTGCATTACAATGTAGGATGAAAGAAAAGGATAACCTGAAAGGAGAAAAAATTTTATGGCCTATGTAATCGACCAGGCGCATTGCTCCTGCTGTCACCGCTGCCGGGTGGAATGTCCCGCGGAGGCGATCCGTTTTAAGGGCAGCAAGTATTGGATCGACCCGGAAAAGTGTGTGGAGTGCGGCCACTGTGTCACAGTCTGCCATAACGGTGTGATCTCGAACCCCGACAAGCCCGAGCCTCCCGCAAAGCCCCACGAGAAGATCGTCAAGGAGTGCGATGTGCTGGTCATCGGCGGCGGCGCCTCCGGTATGGCGGCGGCGGCCCGCGCGGCGGATTCCGGCAAGAAAGTCATCGTGCTGGAGAAAAACCACGAGGTGGGCGGCAGCGCCTGGTATGCCCATATGTTCCGGGCCCAGTGGTCCGTCTGGCATGAGGCGGATGGCATCCCCGATCCCCGGGAGAAGCTGTATCGCCAGTTTATGAAAAAGACCCAGAACCGGGTGGACGGCCAGCTGGTAAAGAATATGCTGGACGCCGATGTGAACTTTGTCAACTGGCTCATCACCGAGCATGATCTGGGCAAGGACTACGAGTTCGGCGACGGCCCCTTCAATTCCAAGGGCCTGGTGGGTACATATGACGTGCCCTACAACCACAAGCGCATCGACACCTCCATCGGGCCCGGCGGCAACGGCTGGTTCCTGTGCCTGAAGCTCCTGGGCATCCTGGAGGAAAAGGGCGGCGAGGTGCTCTATAAGACCGCCGGCAAGAAGCTGCTGACGGATGCTTCCGGCAAGGTCATCGGCGCCCTGGCAGAGGATGCTGGCGGCGAGATCGAGATCCATGCGGGAGCCACCATCGTCACTGCGGGTGCATTCACCCATAACAAGGAACTCATGAACAAGTTCCAGCCCATTTTCTATACCGACGACGGCTCCGAGCCGGTCCATGTGTTCACCTGTGCCACCTGCACCGGCGACGGCATCACCATGTGTGACGAGATCGGCGCGGATATCGATTACGAAAACCGCCGGGTGAACCTCTTCGGGCCTGCCCGCCATCCCTTCGGCACCTGCGGCCTGACGGCCTCCCGGGGCATGAGCAATATGCTCATCACAAAGGACGGCGACCGCTACGCCGCCCCCATGGAGATGACCGAGGTCTCCGCCGTGGCCACCCAGGTGCCGGGCCGGTATCTCTGGTCCGTGCTGGATCAGGTGGCGCTGGAGGAATCCATGGAGCGGGCCAAGGGCCGCACGCCCGACGCCGTGGGCGTGGATATGGACCGCCTGTACAACAACTTCCAGGCGGAGATCGACCAGGAGGTGGAGTGGGGCTCCATCAAGAAGGCCGACACCCTGGAGGAGCTGGCGGATCAGCTGGGCGTTGCCCGGGAAAAGCTCCTTGCCTCCGTGGCGGAGCACAATGCCCATCTGAACGATCCCATGCCCTTTGGGCCTCCGCCCGGCGGCGATGACGACGAAGGCCCCGGCGGCCCGCCTCCCAAGCCCGGCGAGGACGACGAGGACGAGGGCGGTATGTTCGGTCCCATGGATATGCCGGATCCCACCCCCATCGCCAAGGGCCCCTTCTACGCGCTGCTGGTGAAGCTGTTCCACGAGAATGCCGTGGGCGGCATGGCCACCGACAGCCAGGTTCGGGTGTTGAAAGGCGGAAAGCCCATCCCGGGCCTGTATGCCGCGGGCGATAATATTCGCGGCATCATGCTGCCCGGCGCCGTGGGCGTTCAGTACATCGAGAGCGTGCTCTCCGCCCTGACCACTGCCTTCTGCAGCGGCTATCTGGCCGGGGAAGAAGCAGTGAAATATCTGGGCTGAGGAAAAGAGTTCGGGGGATGCCGTGCGTGCGCGGCATCCCCTTTTTCTGCCCCGCCAGAGTGTTTGAAGAAAATTAGCCGCTATAGTTGACAAACAGCAGTGGAGGAATTATAATGTTGCCAAGGAAACAAAATGGAGGAAACCGGATGGAAGGGACCTATAACGAGCTTAGCTTGGAACTCTATGCCCTTGGAAATGCCATGTGGCGGCGGCTGGGGGAGCACATGCGGGAGGCGGAGCTTGCCGATGTGACGCCCATGCACGCGACCATCATCGCCTATTTGGAGGAGCATGGGGAGGTCTACCAGCGGGATCTGGAAAATGAGTTTCAGGTGAACCGCTCCACCATCACCAAGATCGTTCAGATCATGGAGCGCAAGGGCTATATCCGCCGGGAGACGGTCCCGCAGGACGGACGGCTGAAGCGGCTCGTGCTGACGGAGCTGGGCCGGGGCCTTTATGCGCGCCTGCGCTGGTGCGGAGAGAGCACCAACCAGGAGATGATGAATGCCCTGTCCCCGGAGGAGCAGCGCATGCTGCTGGCGTCCCTGGCGAAGATTCGAAAAAAATTGGAGCAGTGATCGCGGTATTTTTTATGCCCAGAATGTTGCCTTGGCAACAACAAATAAATATGGGACTATCCCCAAAAGAAAGGAAGTAATCCACATGAAAACAAAGGATCAGGCGTATTATCAAAAGCTCGTCATCGGAGGCCAGTGGAAAAAGGTCGCCAAGGTCCTGTCCGGCGGCAGCCAGCAGGAGCGGGATTGGGTCTTCGAGGCCCTGGGCCATGCGGCGGCCCGCAGCGATGAGCACTATAATCAGCTGATGGGATTTTTTCAGGAAGCGGCGGATAAACCCACCAAGCTTTCGGCCATCCGCGCCCTGGGAAGCTGTGCCCGCAGCAGTGCACTGTCCCAGCTGGAGCTGCTGGGCAACCGCACGGATGATCCGGAGATCCAGGATGCTTTGACGGAAGCACGGCACACGCTGCGGGCTTCCATCAAATAAAGCCTGTCCTGTCAGGCAGCCTTACCCCGCGGCGGGCATGGAGCCGGTCAGAGGGGCTTGGCCCGGGCTTCCGGCGCCGGAGGGGGCATCGCAGGCCCGGCAACAAAAAAACGGCAGCGGAGATGATACTCCGCTGTCGTTTCAACTTGCCCCTGCGGGGAAAAGCCTCGCAGAGTTTCACCGCCCGCAGGCGGTGAAATAAATTTAAATCTGTTTTCTGTGAGGACATGCGCATCGCAGAAAACACTTTACGGCCTGCAAGTGTGCGAGCGTAGCGAGTGCGCGCAGTCAGGCCGCAGCCTTTTGTCAAAAAGCCTTTGGCTTTTTTGACAGTCGAAAG
>CABSAB010000223.1 GCA_902475515.1 uncultured Eubacteriales bacterium
CCGGTCCGCCCAGATATTCCCGCACTGCAGGATTTGTAAACAGTTCCACCGCCTCGGAGATATGCTCCGGGCCAAACCATTCTATATTACATCGCTCCGTCTGGATCTTGAACATAATAACTCCTTTGGCGCTCGGTTGTTTTCACGTTACATTCCTTTAACGCACCCACAGATGAGCTTAGAAAACCGCTCCTTGGCCGCCTCGGCGGCGTCCAGCACCTCCTGCTCGGACAGCGCCTCCCCGGTGATCCCCGCCGCCGCGTTGGAAACCAGCGAGAACCCCAGCACCTCCATCCCCGCGTGGGATGCGGCAATGACCTCCGGCACCGTGCTCATGCCTACCACATCGCCTCCCAGGGTCCGGATGGCCCGAATCTCCGCCGGGGTCTCGTAGGAGGGACCGGGGAAATACATATAAACGCCCTCCACCAGGGATAGCCCCTGCTCCCTGGCCGCCTGCCGGGCGACCTCCTGGAGCCTGGGCGTATACAGGTGGGTGGAATCCGGGAAACGCACCCCGAACTCCGGCAGATTCTGGCCCCGCAGGGGAGAATCCATAAAGAACTTCATATGGTCCGTGATCAGGCAGATATCCCCCACCCGAAAACCGAGATTCACCCCGCCGGAGGCATTGGTGATGACCAGCTTCTCACAGCCCAAAAGGCGCAGCACCCGCAGGGGAAAGCACACCTCCTCAAAGGAGTATCCCTCATAGGCATGGAGCCGCCCCTGCATCACAGCCACGTTCCGCCCCATGAGGGTGCCGAACACCAGCTGTCCCTTGTGCCCCGGGGCGGTGGAGCTCTGAAATCCGGGGATCTCCCCATAGGGGATCACCACCGGATTTTCCGCCAGGTCCGCCAGCCCTCCCAATCCGGAGCCCAGCACCATGGCGATCTCCGGCCGGAACGCCCCCAGCCGTGCAGCGACCATCTCCGCCGCTTTTTGATAGTCTGCAAAGGTGTATTTCATCTTGTTCACCCTTTCGTATCGATTCCGTTTATCCGCCGATAAACTCCCGCAGAATGGAATCCGCAGGCACCAGCTCTGCCGGCACCTGGGGAATATGCTCCAGCAGTGCCAGCACCGCGTCCACCGCATCCCGGCAGGCCACGTCCTCCGGCAGTGCCGCCAGCAGCGGCCCGGCCATGGCCCCCAGCACGCCCAGCTCATAGGGCAGCGTGGTGGTGATGCGGCTGTTCGCCTTCCCCTTGAAGGGCAGGATGTGCGCCCGCTCCCCGGCCAGAACGTTCTCCCACAGGCCCAGGCTGTATGCCGCCGTGGCCCCCCG
This sequence comes from uncultured Eubacteriales bacterium, assembly GCA_902475515.1. Taxonomy (GTDB): domain Bacteria; phylum Bacillota; class Clostridia; order Oscillospirales; family Oscillospiraceae; genus HGM13006. The sequence continues at coordinate 1,292 of CABSAB010000223.1, forward strand.
GAACAGGTAATCCCGGACCACCCGGCGCATCAGCCGCATGGTCTCCGGCGTGCACAGGGGCTTTCCGTCCATGGAAAAATCGTCCTCCGGGGACACATACACCCGGTACGCGTCGGGATGCTTCTCCGTGAACAGGTCATTGAGCGCGTGAATGCCCTCAAAGATGAACACATCTCCCTGGGATGCGTCCATGCGTATGCTCCGGTCCGGCAGCCTGCTGTGGCTGGGGAAATCGTAGATGGGCACATAGATGTCGCCCCCGGTCTCCAGCAGCGCAAAGTGCTCGTTGAGCAGCGGGATATCCAGCCCCAGCGGCGATTCCAGATCCGGGCTGCCGTCGGGAAGCGTCGGAAAATCCGGATCGCTCCGTGGCAGAAAATAGTTGTCCATGGACAAAAGATGGGCCGAGATCCCCCGCTCCACCAGCCGGTCCCGGATGCGTGTGGCGGTGGTGGTCTTTCCGGAGCCGGAGGGCCCCGCCAGAAGCACCACGGGGCTTTTCTCCCGGTTTTTTGCAATGGCCTCCGCCGTCCGGGAGACCTGGTTTCGGTAGTCCTGCTCCCAGCGTTCCACAGCCCCTGCCGGGTCCTGCTCCAGCTGCCGCCGAACGTCCTCGATCGCATAGGTCATAGCGTTACCTCCCGCTTTTTCGCGGCAATGTCCGAAATATCCCGAATATACTCCCCCGGGTATTTCGGATTACTGAGGCGGTCGATCTTCCCGCCCCGGATGATCTTGGTCATCCCTCCGGCCCCCAGGGACAGGATGGAGTGCAATTCCTCCATCATATATATATTGTACAGATTCTCATATCCATGCCTGCTCCAGCCCACATTTTCAAAACTGCCGGTCATATATTTCTGCCGGTAGAGGTAATAGGGCCGGTAGCCATGGGCCCGCAGGGCCGCATTTCCCCGCTCCAGCATCCGTGCCACCATCTCCCCGGTGGGGAGCGCCGTCTGCTTTTCATAGTAGAGCCTCGCGGCCTTTTTCAGGGCCAGGGTATGGACGGTAATGTTGGTGGGCTCCAGGGCCAGCACCTGGCGCAGCGTTTCGGCAAAGCCCTCCGCCGTGTCCCCCGGAAGGCCTGCGATCAGATCCATGTTGATGTCCCGGTGCCCCGCCTCCAGCGCCTGTTCGTAGGCCCGAAGCACCGCTTTGCTGTCGTGGCTGCGGCCCATGATCCGGAGCACCTGGTCGTCCATGGTCTGGGGATTGATGCTGATGCGGGTGGCGCCGTGGTCCTTCATCACCCGGAGCTTCTCCGGGTCCAGGGTGTCCGGCCGCCCCGCCTCTACCGTGAATTCCAGACATTCCGACAGGTCAAATTCCCGTTTCAGCGTATCCAGGAGCCACGCCATCTGCGATGCGTCCAGTGTGGTGGGCGTTCCCCCGCCGATATATACGGTCCGTATCTGGTGGGGATGGGCCCGCAGCCCCTCCGCCGCGGCCTTGATCTCCTGCTCCAGCGCGCGGAGATACGGCTCCATCAAATGGCGGGATTTCTCCACCGCCTCGGACACAAAGCTGCAATAGATGCACCGGGTGGGGCAGAATGGAATGCCCACATACAGGGAGATGTCCCCCTCCCGCTGCCGCGAAAACGCCTCCATGGTGGCCTCCGCCGCGTCAAGACACAGCTCCCGCCGCGCCTGGGAAACATAGTATACGTCCCGGAGCATCCGGTCCGCGCTCCTCCGGTCGCCCCCGGCCATCAGATGCCGGGAGACCAGCTTCGTGGGCCGCACCCCGGAAAGGGCGCCCCAGGATGGCTCCTCGCTCAAAAACGGCAGCGCCGCCTTGTAAAAGCTCTGGCGGAGGATCTGCCGCCGCAGGGCTTCCGTGGCATTTTCCGCCCGGCACCGGGCGCTTTTCCGCACGGTCCTTCCGTCCCGGGTGATCGCCGCCGTGGCCGTCAGATAGACCTTCCCCTCCGACAGCTTGGAGACCACCCCATCGCCGGAGAAATCCTCCGCCGTGTATTCCACCTTCTCCTGCGGAAACAGCGAGAGCATGATCTGCTCCATGGCATAGCGGCTGTCGTGCCCGCAAAGTCTCAGCTTCATGCCTCGTTCAGGGCGCTTTGCATAAACATGTTGGTCTTCCGCTCCCGCTCCAGCGTGGTGGAGCCCGTGTGGCCCGAGAGCACCGTGTAGTCCCCCGGCAGCTCATACAGCCGCTTCAGGGACGCGCACATCTGCCCCCAGCTGCCCCCGGGGAAATCCGTCCGCCCGCAGGAGCCCTGGAACAGGGTGTCTCCGGAGAAGAGCACATCCCCGGCGATCAGGCACACCGACCCGGGGGTATGCCCCGGGGTGGCGATCACCCGGAACGTAATGGAATCCAGGGTCACGCTGTCCCCCTCCTTCCAGGTCTTCACGGTTTTCGGGTCCAGGGCGACTGTCTCGTGGAACACCGCCTCCAGTCCCAGATCACTTTCTGAGATATACACCTCCGGACTGCTTCCGCACACTTGCCGCAGCTCATCCACGCCGCCGATGTGGTCAAAATGCCCGTGGGTCAGCAGGATATACCGGAGGGTCAGGCCCTGTTTTTTCAGGCAGTCCGCCAGATAGGCGCCGTCGTCACCGGGATCGATGACAGCGGCGTTTTTCGTATTTTCGTCCCAGACGATGTAGCAGTTGGTCATCAGTTCGCCAACCTGTTTTACGTCAATTTTCATAGGAATTCTCCTTTCATATATC
>CABSAB010000224.1 GCA_902475515.1 uncultured Eubacteriales bacterium
GCGGAGACCGTCTGCATATAGGTGGTAGTGGTGGCGGCGCTGTAGGCGGCCTCCTCGTCCTCTGTCAGCTGGATGCCGAACAGGCGGATAATATACACCGAGGCCACCAGAGTCAAAATGACGATGACCAGGGTGATGCGAAAGCGATAGGTTCTATCCATGTGTTCCTCCGATCCGGGAGATCTGTGCGATCATAGCGTAAAACAGCAGCCCAAGCACCAGGGAAAGCAGGCACTCGGGGATAAACAGCGTGAAAAAGGCTTTGCCGGGGATGCGGCCGGAGATGATCTCCTCCAGCACATACAGCCCGTCGGTCAGCAGCAGTGCTGCCGCCCCGGTGCAAAGCGCCGTGGGGAGGCCCCGGAGCAGATAGCGCTCGGTGATCAGCCCTGTGGCGGTGCCGATGGCGCACAGCAGCACGATGCAGATGGCTCCGTAGTAGGAAAGGGAGGTGCCCCAGGCCCACAGGCAGCCGCCCACCAGGCCGAAGATACAGCCTTTTTCGCCCCCCTCAAACAGGGCGATGCACACCACCGCCAGGGGCATCACACAGGGCACCAGCCCCAGGGAAAGACTGCCGAATACCGCCGTCTGCAGCAGCTCCGCCAGCAGCAGGACCGCCGCATATAAGGCCATTTTCAGGCGGAACAGCGTCTTGGTGGACATATAGGACCCCCTTTCTGAAGTGTGGGTGAAAAATCAGTCGTTGATATCGTAGGATTTGATCAGGAACACCTGTTCCACGCTGGAGATATCGATGGTGGGGGTGATGACGGCGTATTTTGCCACGTTCACCTCGTCGTCGCCCACATCGGTGACGGTGCCCATCACCAGGCCGGGGGGGTAGATGTCGCCGTCGCCGGAGGTGAGGATCTGGTCGCCGTTCCGGATGGTGGCGGAGGAATTAATGTAGCTGGCCCGCAGAAGGCCCTGGCGCATCAGGTCAAAGTTCCCCTGGGCGATGCAGGTGTAGCCGCTGCCGAAGAAATACGCGCCGATCTCCGAGGTGGTATCCAAAATGGTGGTGACACTGGCCCAGTTGGTGCCAACCTCCGAGATCAGGCCAATGACCTGCCCGTCGGCGGTGATGGCGCACATGCCGGGCTCCAGCCCCGCGGAAGCGCCCTTGGATATGGTCATGACGCTGTTATAGCCGCCCCGGTCCCAGGAGACCACACCCGCGATCTCCAGGGTGTAGTCCGTGTGCTTGTCCTTGAGATCCAGCAGGCTCCGGAGGTACTCGTTTTCCTCCTTATAGGTCTGGGAATTGCGGATATCCTGATTCTGCTGGGCCATCTGGACCCGCAGCTGATCGTTCTCCGCCCGCATGAGCTCATAGCCGAAAATATAGTCGTAGAGGCTCTCCGCCTTGCCCACCAGAATGGAGGTGGCGTTTTTGATGGGGGTCATGATGATGGAGACGGCATTATTCATGGGCGCGGCCTGCCCGGGGCGCAGAATGATAAAGCCTAAAGTGGCAAGGGCCAGTAGCACGGCCACGACCAGTACCACGCGGATACGGGGCGCCCTGTTCGTGAAAACGGGTGGTAAAGAGTTTTTTCATAGGCTCGCCTCCAAAATGGGGATCCCCGCCCGGCGGAGCAGCGGCCCCAGGGCACACAGGGGAAGTCCCATGACGTTGTAGTAATCTCCGATGAGTTTTTTCACGAACAGGGCGCCATAGCCCTGGATACCGTAGGCACCGGCCTTGTCCATGGGTTCGCCGGTGCGGATATAGGCGGTGATCTCCGCCTGGGTCAGAGGACGGAAGAATACCTGGGTTTCCTCACACAGGTGCTGAGGGCCGGCGTCGCAGAGCATGGTCACTCCGGTGAGCACCAGATGCTCCCGGCCGGACAGGGCCGCCAGCATTTCGGCAGCCTGGGCCTCGTCCTGGGGTTTTCCCAGGATCGCGCCATCCAGCACCACCACGGTATCGGCAGAGATGATCACCTGGCCGGGCCGCTGTTCCAGGGAATCCCGGACGGCCTGGGCCTTAATTTTGGAAAGCCGGACCACCTGCTCCCGGGGGGAAAGCCCCGGCAGGAGCGTCTCGTCTGCCTGGGCGGCATGTACAGTGAACTCCAGGCCCAGGCGGGAGAGGAGTTCCCGCCGCCGGGGCGAGGCGGATGCTAAGATCAGTTCCATAGAAAGGTTCCTCCAAAGGGGAAAGGTTTTTGCGGTGCGTTTATTCGACGCCGCGGATATACAGTCCCCGGGTGCATACACCGGGATCAAAGGCCGCACCTTTTTGATAGTCCCGCAGCACGGCGTTTACCTGCTGGTCGTTCTCGGTGGTGAAGCTCAGCCGCAGGCCCCACAGGCCCAGGGACGCAAGGTCCTGGAGCCGGTCGCCCCAGTAGAGCTTCCGGCTGTTGAGGATCACGCTGCGGCAGGTGCTGCCGTCCCGCACCACCGGAAACCGGCTCCCGGTGCGGTCCACCAGGTTGGTCTGAGAGCTGCGGCAGGTACAGCCGCCGGTGCGGCCGTGGATGATGCAGTTCTCTGTGACCATCAGCGGCAGGCGGCCGTAGACGATCAGCTCTGTGGGCAGGGGCTTGCTGAGGTCCCGGATCTGGGGCAGCGTCAGCTCAAAGGATGCGGTGAGGGAGGTGAGCCCCTGGGTATAGAGATAGTTGGCCGTGGCGGAGTTGAAGAGGTTCAGCCCGAAATCGCCACGGATCTGATAGCCCGCCCGGCGGAGGTCATCCAGCATGCCGATATTGCCCACCAACGCCTCCTGGACGCCCAGGAGCTTGGCCTGGCTGAGCTGGCGGTAGATGCCGTCCCATTCGTCCTCCAAAATGACCCGGGGCAGCACGGCGCACACCCGCAGGTTCTGGCAGAAGGTCTGCACCACCGGGTCGCCGGAGACCACCATCCACAGGGGCATGTACAGCACCGCCGGACGGAAGCTGAGCAGTGCGGCAGTCAGTTGGCCGATGGTCTGCACACTGACGGTAAATACGGGCTTTCCCGTGTGGGAGCCGTAGACCGGTGGCTGGGAGAACTTGCCCTCCTGCCGCACCGGCACCTGGCCCCGCACGGCGGAAAGACGGCTCAGGGCATCCCGCCGCAGGGCATTGAGGGCTGAGGCGGGCAAGGTGACGCCGGGGTCCAGCTCCAGACGGGTATCTTCTACATAATAGGGGGTTCCCCCGGTCTTTCCAAAGCGGGAGACCAGGTCCTGGGGCAGCAGGGGCCGGTTGATGGCCTGCTGGGGAAGCTCCCCCTGGGCTGTAGCCCAGTTGCCCTGGGAATCCGTGACCGTCAGGGCGGCAGGCTGCCCGTAGCGCAGGCGGGCGGAAAGACGCACCGGGACCCGCTGAACCTCGGTATTTTCATAGGTGCTCCGGGCCCGGGCGAACAGGGTGCGGTCCTGGGTCTCCTCCTGGCGGGTGCCAAACATATGGGAGCCTTTTTGGCCCAAGTAATATCCATCGGTAAAGCCCTGCCGGGAGAAGGCTTTGGTAAGCTCCGTGAGCTGCTGGGCTGTTACAGGCCGGCCCAGCACGGCATCTTTATAGATCCGCGTGGCAATGGCCACATACTCCGCACGCTTCATGCGGCCCTCGATCTTGATGCAGGCAACGCCCATGCGCTCCAGGTCCTGGAGATAAGAGATCAGGCAGTTGTCCTTGAGACTCAGGGGATACTGGTTTTCATGGCGGTCATAGCCGTAGGTCATGCGGCAGGGCTGGGCACATCCGCCCCGGTTGCCGCTGCGGCGGCCGATCATGGCGGACATATAGCACTGGCCCGAATGGCACATGCACAGGGCCCCGTGGACAAAGACCTCCACCTCAATGGGGCTCTGCCGGCAAATGGCTGCGATCTGGTCCCGAGAGAGCTCCCGGGCCAAAACCACCCGGGTAATGCCCATCTCCGCAGCCTTTTTCACGCCGGAGAGGTTGTGCACCGCCATCTGGGTGCTGGCATGGATGGGCAATTCCGGGGCCATCTGGCGGACCACCTGCAAAACG